>NZ_JBEXUD010000014.1:0-234640 GCF_040614215.1 Dactylosporangium sp. NPDC006015 | reverse complement strand
GGGGGGGGGGGGGGGGCCCCCCCCGCCGCGCGGGTTGCGCCGCGGGGCCTCCCTTCACCCCCGGCCCCCCCCCCGCCGCCCCCCGCCGGCGGGGGCCCCACTTCGGCGTCGGGTTCCTGATCCTTACTCGTCCTCGTTGTCCGTCCGGGCCGCCGGCACCGGCGGCACCTCGATCAGGTAACGCAACGCACCGTTGACGTCGGTGTTGCGGGTGGTCGCAGTGCTGGCAAGCACCTCGTACACGTCCGCGTCGACCTCGATCGTGCGCCTACCGCCTGCCGGGTTGGTCATCTCGTCACTCCTACGGTCGTGGCCGGTCACGTGCCCGGGTCAGCACGTCCCGGTCGATCCACCCAGACCTCCACGCCGCGATCAAGGCCGCACCGGGCAGCAGCCCGCCACCACACAGCACACTACGTAACCACCCACGACCGGGAGCGGTCCAGCTGAGTTCGTTCGCCAGACCGGAAGCCGGATGTTCCACTTCGACGCCACCTTGCTGGCCCACCCCGCGCGAAATGCTCATGAGATCGAGAACGAGCACCATTTTGTTGAGCACGGCCTGCAGCGGCGTCGAGGTCAACACGGGCAATCCAGTCACTCTGCGTAGACCCCCCGTGGTGAGGAGGGCCGGTTCGGTGCGCACTTCTGTTTGATATGCAGGTGATCGTGAGGCTCCTCATTCGGGGCACGCAGTGCCTCGATCACGCCGAAAGCCTAGGTATGCCCGTTGGCTCGACAATTCGAAGCTGTGAATTCATCAGTTATGCGGCTACGGGTGGGCCCCTACAAAATTAGAAAGTTGACCTGGCGCCTTCACGTATTACTGCCCTGCCGGAAGACTGTTATACGCCTCGGCCAGCCGGTCCCGGAGGCGTGAATGACGAAATTGAAAAACCGGACCGGATGAGCGGAGCACGCCACGCCGATGTGCGTCTGCAAGGAATCGCATCATCCGGGCGGGACCTTGTCCGCGCGAACATATCTGAATGAACGCCAAACGCGCTTCCCATGTTCGAACATATGTGAGGGATATCGCGATTCCTGCTGCGATCGCGGCGGTCATGCCCGTCTCGAATCCGCGGACCAACCCGTAGACCAGGCCGAATGAAACACCAGTGAGCACCCCAAGGGCGACACCAAATGCAGTACCAACCACAAATCCGGTATCCCTATCACGACGCCAACCAGTCATGGGATCCACCGGACTGCCGACGTCAGCATACGGCGCAGCCGTTAGGATCGATACCGCTGTCGAAAATTGAAAAGCGAGAGCGACCCCCACACCAAGCACTACACCCAGAGTGGGCCCGCCCGCAAGTCCGAAAGCAATGCCGGCCACAGTGCCATACCCGACGCTAGTTACAATCCCTATCAGGTTAATGTTCCTACTGCCAGGAGAGCCGAGTGCTCGCCAGCGTAACGGGGCCAGTTTGACCGGACGATCCTCCGGCCGCCACTCGGCGAATGCGCCAACGATGGTGCCGGCAATTAGTCCACCGACCGCCGAATAGGCCGCGAACTGCAATCCGAACGTTATCCATCCGACCGCCGTGAAAACGAGCGCTGCGAGCAGACCGTTCGCAATAGCCCGAAATGCCGGTGGTTTCCACGTCGGCATCCTCCACCACGCCAGGTCGTGCGTGTTAGCCGCGCTCATTTGGGATGCGATATATCCAAGCCACCTAGCGGCTTGGACCTCAGTGTACGGTGGCGCCAAGGGCCCCGGCCTAGGCCGGTATGCCGCAGGAATTACTCGGTCGAGCAAGAACTCCTCTACCTCAGCACTCGTCGTGAATAGTCCAGGGCCTAGCAGTTCAGCATCGGCATCGGCATGAAAAGTATCGCGAACCAACGAAAGGGTGAGCGGCTTGTTGAGTGCCTCTGCAACCGCTGGATCGGCGCCGGTCTTGATCTGCTCGACCAGTTTCCGCCAAGGCTCTGGGGGTGGCTGCACTCGGCAACGCGCCAGATATTCAGATGCATCGTCTCGAGTTATTGGCTGTAACTGCAAGGCTGCCGCTCCAGCGAGGTGCTCTCGCCTGGCAGCGGCAATCAACTGCTCGTCTCGGCTCAGTACGATTAGTCGGCAACGCGCTTGTCCGTTTAGGCCTGCCAGAATTTTCGGTTGAAGATCAACAGACGCTTCGTCAAAGCCGTCCAGCATAATGGCGACACGTCCGCGCCGAACTAAGTGTTCGGCTGCATTAGCCCCATACTCGGCCGCCCTGAGAAAACGGTAGGAGTTCATTATCTGATCCGCGACCCAAGTCTCAAACGGGACATCTATTGGATTCCAAGTAGTGCAACTTAGAAGAATCGGCACGGGCGTCGCATCTCTCTCCTCGTTCACGAGCCCACGTCGATGCTTCAAAGCATCATTGATTAGCATGGTGGCCGCAGCGCTTTTCCCGGTGCCCGGACCGCCGATGATAAATAGCCGACCAGAGTCCAGACCTGCGTAGATCGCGAAGAGGTCCTGAACTCGTCCTTCAAGCAGTTGGGTTTGAGAAACGGAAGTCATGCCTGCCAGCGGCGGAAAGCGGACGGCGCCGCCGGTGCTCACCGCGTCGGACGCTGGACCGGCGACCGCTTGCGCTGCCCATCGCCAGCGCACCGTCACTGGTGTCGGATGAATGAGACCACGCTCTAACGCTGCCCTCTCCCATTGCTGGCCAACCGCGTCGGCCAGTGCATCTGCAGCATGATCTAGTTCATTCAGAACCGGTGGACGGTCTTCGAGTCGCTTCGTGACACTTTCGACTGCAACTAGGCCAACTAGCGTTACTAATGCGCCACCTGCTATCAGTTCTATCAAGTCATTTTCGCCCTTGACCAGCAGAACGTTACCTGCGATCCCGCCGGTCAACACGGTCAGCACGACGCCAACCCGCAAGATCGATCGAAGCACAGTGCGGCTATTCACGACTGTCACCATCCGGCCCTACGTTGACTTGACATCGATCTAGCGGTTCTCAACTTCACGGTCGGGTCCATCATCGTTCCGCCTAGAGCCTGGAGGACTAATCAAGTGAGTCGATCCGCCCTGCGGTCGGGTCTCTGCGGCTGGCCAGAAGTGCTATGGGTAATCATCCAAACCGTCAATACGCAGACTTCCTGGTCGCGAGCTCGCATCGGAGGCACGCCCAGCGGAGCCCGCTCATGCCGCTGGGCATGCTTGGTCGCATGCCTGAGGGGACCGCAGACGTCCTACGCGTCAAATGCAGCATGTTCGGCCGACTCGCCGATTGTCCCGCCGACGTTGCGCCGCGAAACTCACAGCATGTCTCTGGAGGACGAGTTCGAGGCCGCGTGTAGTGAAGCAATCGACGTATGTAACAAGCTTTCGCCGCCCTATCATCCGACCGCGTGGCAGGCGATGATCAAGAGTTACGGTGCGGTAGAGGCTGCTCGGCGGCTCGTCGTCAGCGGCGACATCCAGACAGGGTTCGAACGACTGGTGCGTGCCGGGCGTCCCGAGCTAACCATCGAGTATGCGATGACCGACCCATACTGGCGGCCGCTATTCGGTCCGCAGCATCGGGAAGCCGCGCAGTGGCGACTCGACCGGGCGAACGTCGCACGACGGTAGGCCTGTTCGGTCATCTTTCGCCGCTCGGTGTGAACCCCTGGCGGTTGATCACGTGTGCGGATCTGCCGCGATGCGCTCGCTACAGACAGTGACGTCGTCAAGGTCGAGCCGGTGACCTTGGCGCGCGGACATGCCGATGAGCGCTCACGTGATCATGCTCGCCACTCTGCTGATGTGCGTGCGTTCGATCAAAGTCAGCGGTGACGACTTCTATCCTGCGCAGATGCACCCGCGCCTGATCAACCAGGTCCAGCTGCCCAGCATGCGGCGCGTCACGCCGGCCTCGGGCCTGGGCTGGGTGGTCACCGAGCCCGCCACCATGACCGTCAGCCTGTTCGACCACGACCTGCGGCCACTGGCTCGGACCGCGGTTCCGCTCGACGATCCGCAGATGGAGGCCAGCGCCACGCACCAACTCCTCGCGGTCGGCGACCAGCACGAAATCGCAGTCCTGGACCACGCCGGGACGCTCCGCTGGCGACGCACCTGGGACCGAGTCGCTGGCAAGGCTCCGGATCGTCAGGTCAGCTTTCACCTGGACGGCAATGACATCCTGTGGATCCGCTTGGCCGACACCCGGGAACTGATGGCCGTGTACGCCCCGACCGGCGACGAGATCCATCGTGTGGCAGTGCCCGGGCCGGAGGCGGCCTGGTTCCTGCACCGCCCTACGGACGCCTGGACCGGCCTGGCCCTGCTCCAACCGGATCCCTCACCCGGCGCTTTGATCAGCCTGACCGATGGGCGCATCGCTGTGCGAGCACTCGGCGGCCGCGACCTCGCCGGTTTCAACCCGGCCGGGGACCGTTACCTCACCATGGCCCTTGACGGCTTCCTGTCCGTCCGTGACATCGACACCGAGGTAATTCTCGTGAACCGGCACCTCGACGATATAGCGGATATGCCGCCCGACCTCGCTGGCTGGCGCTTCACGGACTGGGCTGTGTTCGTTACCGACGAGCTGATACTGATCTCCGTCGTCAGCACCGACCTGCCCGATGACACTGAGGAACACCTGCTGCTTTCGGCGCGGAGCCTCAGATGCCGTTCCCGGCTCCGTTACCCGGGGCTGCACGCTCCCGGCTCGATCTACGGCGCCGAGCGACAAGGCCGATGGCTCACTCGCCATCACCACGACAACGTGCTTCGGCTATGGCACCTCACCAACCCCCTTGACGACGAGCCGTTGCCGGGCCAGATCGCCCTCCTCTGACAGTCCACGTGGGTGCGGGCCAGGACGCGCACACAGGTCGACCACAACCACGTGCACGCCCTTGCCGATCGAGTGCGGTGACCTATCGGGACGCCTTGATCAGGTGCGCGGACATGCCGCAATGCGCTCGCTATAGACAGTGACATCGTCACGGTCGAGCCGGTGACCTTGGCGCGCACTCATAGCCGAATTGAGGATGTGCCGTGCACCGGCCGCAGCTGGAGTGGTCGACGTCGCGGATGATCCCAGCCGTCCTCGGGTTGGCTGAAGATGCTATGCCTTACCGAAAGAACGATGTCCTGGTGATCAAAGGGTTGCGATACTGCTCGGGCCATGATGGTGTGATCGTCCTGTGGGAGCTGACGGGCAAATGACCGAACCACCGAAGTTCCAGTACGTCCCGCTTCCGCCCGTGAACACGTACGCCATCCTCGCTGCTGTGTTCGCCTTCGTCGTCTTCCCACCTCTAGGGATCTACTTCGGGCGTAAGGCCAAGGAGCAGATCGCGCAGAGCGGAGAACGCGGGATCGAACTGGCCAACGTGGGTGTCATTGCTGGCTGGATCCTGAGCGTGCTCTACGGATTGTTCATGATCGTGTGGTGCAGCGTGGTCGGCATCGCGGTCTTGGGCGGATTCAACGGAGCGAACTGAGCGGCGAGCATCCGGCAGCGTAGGTTGTGGCTGCCGTTTTGGACGGTGTGGCCGCCGCTGCTGTTCGTGCTCGTACCGCTGTGGCTGTTCCTCGCCGCCCTGGGCGGCTTCAGCTGGCTCGGCGTCCGCGCCCGTCCGGCACCGACCAGCGGCTGAGCCGAGCGCCGGAGGTCTCCAGCCTGCTCTATCGCTTGCTGTTCGTAGACCATCGTCCAGCGCTCTGCCACGTACGACAGCGTAGAGATCCTCAATGCAACGCGGCGCACGCTCATGTGGCTTCGTCGGTGACTTCGGGACCCGTTTGTCGGTGAGCGTGGGTCCCACGAGCCAGCGGTCGATTCTTGTGTTCGTGAGTTCGGGGCCCACTCATGGGGCCGGCAAGAGAATCACACATGCGAGCCAACGCCGCGCGGGCCACCGGATGTGTAGCTGAGTCTCACCCGGGGATGCGTGGTACGGAGCGTAGCGGCCGCGCACAGGCTGCGGCAGATGCGGACACCGGGAAGCCCCTACGCGCGTTTTATCAGACGCATTTCCAGGATCGAGTGGACCTTGGGGAGTCTTGCCGACCGACTTTGGTTCGCCTCTGCGAACGGAGAACTGAGGTGCCGAGGCGTTCAGTGATCGCCATCGGCTCGGCTTCTTCCGCCGCGAGCGATCCGGTCGAGCGAAGCGGCTGGCGTAGTTGCGGCATTCTGAGCCTCATCTCGGACAACCCAGCACATACGGCCACTTGGCAGCATGACCTCTCGCGGCAGCTCATCCGGGGTAAGGGCGAGCACGAACGCGGCATCGGCATCACTGAGTTCGAGGTGGGCCACATGGACAGCGTAGTTGAGTTCCGGCAGCTCCGGCAGTTGCACCCGTACGGCTCCGCTACCCCACGGTAGTCCACCGCCGACTGTCACCGGCGATCAACGTCGGGCCCGCCGTCCCGGTCGCGCCCGGACGTTCGCGCCGACGCCGTCAGGCGTCCGGGCCAGCGCGTCTCCGGTCCGGATGCATGGGGCCGTGGACTCGACGTTCTTTGCCCATACGCAGATCGAGCAGAGCCGCGGGGTGCCTCTGCATTGTTCTGCAACGTCGAATTTTTTGTGAGACCCCGCCTCCCGGCTCGCTTCTGCTACTCAGCGTGGCCGCGAACATGGTCGGCGGAAATCAACATCCGACTCGCCGTAATGCTCGCGGCCTGCAGCAGGATGCTGCCCGGTGGGTCCCGAACTTGTGTACAACGATCAGGGAAACGCGATGCCTGTGGGCCCAGAAGTCATGCACATCTGGGCCCAGTTCTAGGCTCTGGCGCAATCTCCGTGAATGGTCGCTGCGATCACGCTGCCGCCGTCGAGGGCGGCGCTGTTCGTGCGCGGTCCGCCTCTCGGCCCTCAGACGGTCGTTGGTGGCCTGCGGCCTGGTTTCACGGAATGTGCGCCAGAGCCCAGTTCTAACGAATGAAGCCACTCATGCCGCTGGTTGCGCGCTGCGGCACGGCGACCATCATCACGCCACGTACGCCGCCTTGCGGCACGCCCTATGGTGCTGCCGCGCTCTCGCGCCGATGGCCAAGCGTTTCAGCTGCTGGTCCTGCTGCGCCGTTCGCGGTGGAACGTCACGAAGGTGACGGGCACGACGGCAGCCAGAGCGATGAACGCCGCCGCGAATAGGGCCACCGACGCTGGTGGCCACGATTCCAGTTCCCGGCCGCCCTGCTCGGCCTGTTCGACCAAGGCGCCGATAACCATCAACCCGCCACAGCACAGCAGACCGGACAGGAAGAGCCCTGAGCCAAGCACGAACACCCACTTGCGTGGCGCCATGACGCCGGCCCCTCTCAGCTCTGGCGTTCACAGTGACGGCAGATCCTCGCACGACGGCGACGCCATGCCAACATCAGGTAGGCGGTCCTGTGGCTGACAACGGTCCGAGATCTCCACGAGGCCGCCGTACGGCTGCGTGAAGCGCTCCAGCCAGCGTGATCGGCGCACGCGCCGGTGCACGCACATGCCGCGAGCCGGGCGCTGCGTGGCGTCACGGCTGGTCGGTGCGCCCGGCCGGTCGGTCAGGTCGTCGAGTGCAGAGTCAGTGCTTCGTGGTAGTCGTTGAGGGCGTCGGGGTAGTGGTGTCCGGCGGTGAGGATCATCGCCCGGTCGGTCAGAGCGTGGATGAGCGACGGCCCGCCGGTTGCAGTGGTTTGGGTGTGTAGGCGGCGGGCGATGTCGACGCTGTCGTTGAAGGCGGGTAGGGCTGGTTCGAGGAAGCGGTGGCCGTGGCGCCACAGCCAGTACGCGCCGGTGCGGATGGCCAGCCGGCGTCGCAGCGCGGCGAGTTCGGGCAGGCGGTGTTCGCGGCGGGCCGTGTCGCGTAGGGTGTCGGGTCGGTCGGAGGCGGGGGCCTCGCGCCGGGCGATCCCGGATTCGTCGAAGTAGCGCTCCCGCAGGTCGGGCGACCATTGGCTGGGGTCGACGCCGAACGCGGGTCGGGGCTGGCCGGCTGTGTGCGGCTCGGCGTTGCTGGCCTGAACGGCCAGTAGCACGCCGGCGTAGGAGTACCGATACCCACTCCAGTTCTTGGGTTCTCCGGTGGCGGCCAGCCGGTGGAGCAGGTCGAGTGCCTCGTGGCGGGCTGCGTCGGCGTCGTCGGCGCGGCCCGCGCGGTCGAGGAGCAGTACGTGCCAGATCAGGGTGTGGAAAACGCCGCTGAGAGAGGTCCTGCCTGCGGCCAGTTTGGCCCGGTCCTCGTCGAGGATCGCACCCAGTGTCGTGACCGCGGCGTCTGTGTTGCCGGCAGCGTCCAGTTCGGCGGTCAGGCTCAGCCGATCCCAGGTGCAGGCGCCCCAGGCGTCCTCCCGCAGGGTGACGTCGAGGAGTTCGGTGAGGGCGGCCGCCGCGTCGGCGTGCCGGCCTTCCTCGGCGAGCCCGTGGGCCCAGTAACGGAGTCCCCATTCGACCCAGCCGCGTTCCCCGGCCGCGAACGCCAGGCGGTTCGCCGTGGCCATTTCTTCGCGGACCGCGAGTCCTTCAGCGCGGCGGCCGAGTTCATACAGGGTGTGCTGGTACGAGTCGAGAGTCTGCACGACAAGTTCGCCGCGTCGCGGCTCGTCGCGTTGCACGCTTCGGGCGGCGGCGGCTGCCTCCTCCAGCAACGCCAGCCGGGTCTGCGGCGAGGCATGGTGGCCGGACTGGTAGCTGAGGCTCAGCAGCGCCTTTGCCAGGTGAGCCTGGTAGGCGTGGTGGTTGGCCCGGGTCAAAATCCGGTACGCCTTGACCTTTTCGTAGGGACTCGGCCCGCGCGATCCGATCAGGATCGTGCGTGCCCACGTCTCGAGTTCGTAGCCCACGGTGTCTTGGCCGCCAACGGTCATCCGTTCTCCTTCCGCCCTGGTGGCTCGGCGAGTTTAGGCGGAAGAAACCGCAGGTCAACAGGCCTGTATGACCGAATGACCGGTGACGATGTCCGCGGTATGCTGTTGATGGCACTAACCTCGGCGCGTCACCGGGTAACCGCAGTGGATGCCGTCGCGCGGGACGCGCCAGCCACGTTCGTCGACCGGCTCGGCATCATGGACCGCGAGGAGTGCAGCGGGCCCTTCAAGTACGTCATCGCGCTCGACGGCCTACTCAGGCACGGCCTACCTCGAAGTGGACACGTTGCGCTCGCCGCGGGCGGGCCGTCCTTGCCGCCGGGAGCGTCCAACAGGCACCACCGTGGATCGCCGAGCAGCTGTCCGGTAGGTAACACGAACCTGCGTCTGCCGCCGACGGAGCGTTGGCAGACCACTGTCGATCGACGTACCGTGGCTCGACAACGGCGGTGATCTTGGTTCCGCTCATGCCGCGGATAACGCTCGCGAGCGTGAGAACAACACGGATGCGATCACCGAGAGTGATGACGATCCGGCGCACGCTCGACGTCGGTGGGCCCAGTTAGGGCGTCCTGGTGGGGCCACCGAACTCCGTTAGTGCCAGGTAGGCCGCCACAGCAACTCCCGATTGGCCCAGTAAGGTAGTTCTGGTGGAGCCAACTTCCTCCCGTCACAAACCATCACAGCTGGTCACATCGACGCCTTGGGGCGTGGTTCGTCGACGGGTCCAGTCTCAGCTTTGAGAGCTGCCAGCAACTCTGACACCCGGTCGTTGCGGATGGACGTGCCGTTACGCCGTAGCCGGCGGGCGAGGGCGTCCCGACTTACCGTCGCGCCCTCATCCACGAGTTCATTGCGAGCGGCTCGGGCGGCAGGAAGGAGCAGAGCGAGGTCCGGGGCGGGATCCGCATTCCTGTCTTGCATCGACACACCGCCATCACGGCGTTCCTCATCGTCTCGGTGCGGTCCGCTGCGTTGCGATCTGTCGTACCTGTTGCGCTCGTTGCACCGGTGAGCGCTGGCTTCCTCGTCATCGGGTGTTGCCTCGCTGGGCGTCTCGAAAGCGATGGCGAACTGCGCTGTTGCAGGCGATGTCGGGTCGTGCGCGCTTTCCAATGCATGGTCAGTGGCATCGGCAGCAGCGGCCACCTCCTGGGGCGACGCGGCGTCGAGGCGTTCGCGGATCTGGTTGGCGACGTCGAACAGCGACACCGACAGCACGACGATGAGGCCGTCTACGCTGACGGGCAGCAGGTAGGGCACTTCGCCGTGTTCGTAGCGGGCGACGACTCCGACCATGTGCCAGTAGCTCGTCCATGCGGCGATGCCGGCGATGGCGGCGGTGGCGATGATGCGGAGCCCGGCACGTAGCGTGCTGCGGATCGGGACGCGCATCATGACCTCGATCGCGACGAACAGGGCGATCGGTGACCATGCTGCGACGCCTTGCGCGATCGGATCAGCTTCTGCGTGCAGGATGTTCGTTGCCATGCTGATCAGTAGTGCGAAGCCGAGGGCGGCGCGCAGTATCCACTGCATCCGGCGCAGCCGGTCCAGGTTCATGGTCGAGCTCCGGCGGGCGTGGGGCGCAGCTGTCGTTCAGCGAGTCGGCGGGTGGTGTCGGATGGTTCGGCGTCTCCGAGTTCGGCGAGTACTGCCTCGAGGCGTCGTAGGGTGCGGCGGACGGCGTCGGGTCGGTGGTGGCGGCCGTGGATGCGCATGATGCGCTGGTAGAGCTCTTCGTTGACCGGGTCGAGTCGAGCCGCGGTTTCGAGGGCGGCGATGGCGGCGTCGGGTTGGTCTGGCTCGAGGAGTTCGGCGATGCGGGCGTAGACGCTGAGGATCTGGTGTCGGTGTGTTGTTGCGTAGTCGGTGATCCAGGCTCGGTCCTGGTTCTCGGCGAAGTCGCCGGCGTAGAGGTCGGCGGCCTCGTGCAGTGCGGTCAGTGCTGTGGGGTCATCGGCGGCCGTGTTCGCGCGGCCGATCGCCGCGAGCATCCGCCACAGGTCGACATCGACGAGGTTGGGGTCGATTCGGTATCGGTGGCTGGCCGGGTCGTGTTCGATGAACATCGCTGTGGTGTTGCCGGTTGCGGCGCGGAGGACCCGGCGGGTGGTGTTGATGTCGGTGCGGACCCGTTTGATGGCGGCGGCCGGGTCGATGTCTGGGTGTAGGTCGGCGGTGATTTGGTCGAGGGTTCGGCCGTGCGGGTAGGCGGCGAGGAGGGCGAGTACGGCGTATGACCCGGTGCGCATGCCGGTGGTGATTGGTCCGGCGTCGGTCGTTAGCGTGACCGGTCCTAGGACTGTGAGCCGGACTGGCGTAGGGCTGTCGGTTGTCGAGGTCGGTAGGTCGGGGACCGGGTGGAGGTCCGCGGCTGGCATCTTGTCGTGTGGCTTGGCGTTCGTGAACTCGCCGATGTCGGTGCCGGCCTCGGGGCGGGCGGCAGCGTCGGCGATCATCGTGAGGAGCGATCGGAGGTCGGCGTCGGTGAGTGTTGCCAGGCGCCCGCCGAGAAGGACTTTCGAGTCGGTGTGGGCGACAGTTCCGGCGCCGGTGACGGTGACGGTGGGAAGCCCGTCGAGGTTGCCGAGCACGACGATGTGGAGTTGGAGCGCCGCGCTCTGGGCTGCGACCGCGGCGACGCGACCCGTGTAGCGGCTGTCGGCCTCGATGAGCAGTATGCATGGTGGCTGGGATTCGGCGTGGTCGGTGCGGGAGTTGAAGTCGGTGATCGACTCGGCGTTGTATGTGTCGAGTAGGCGTCGCCGGCCGATCAGTTCCTCTTCGGCGCGGGTGACGGCGGCGGTGGTGTCGGCCAGGACGAGGAGGCGTTCCCCGTCGTACGTGGTGCCGAGCGGGTCAAGGCCGGTCACCTCGGGACCGTCGGGGAACAGCCGGGCGAGGAGGCCGGGCGTGGTGATGATGACGGGTCGCTCGGCCGGGTTGCCGAGGATGGTGGCAAGGGTGCTGCCGAGTACGGCGCGGGCGACCGCGACGGCTCCCGGACCGTTCAATGCAAGTCCGCAGTGCGGCAGGGTGAATAGGCTGATCTCGGTTCCGGCGGCGTTGACTCCGATGGACGCTACCGCTGCTGGACCGGACCGGGCTTCGTCGTTGTGTGTCTTCGGCGCACGGTTCAGGGTGCCGTCACGGCAGCCAGAGTCGGCGATCGCGAGCCCGGCAGGCACCGGCGTTCGCGTCGGTCCGGTCTGGACGGGGATCGGCGTGTGAAGGCGGGCATGGCGGCGGCGCTGCAGGCGCAGCAAGCCGGCGATGGCGGCGATGGTCGCAGCGAGGCTGAGGCTGATCCAGCCCTGTGAAGGAAGCCGGACACCTGGGTGTTGATCGTCGTGCCGTTCGGTGTCGTGGTCGGTGGCGACGGAGTCGGCGGTGGATGTTGCGGTAGCTGTGCCACTCGGGGGTGCGGGGCTTGTTGTGTCGCTGGGCTTTGTGGCAGCCGTGTCCGATGGTCCGGGGGTGGCCGGTGCGGTCTCGGCTGGGGCGTTGGTGTTTGTCGGGTCGGCCGGTTCCGCCTCCGACGCGGCGGGCGTCGCCGCAGCCGTGGTGGGCAGGGTGAGCGTCCAGCCGATGTGTAGTTCGTTCGGGTTGGTCAGGGCGTAGCCGTTGGCTTGGACGCGACCTTTGTTGGCGTTGAACAGTTCAGGCCAGCGGTGCGAGTCGCCGAGCTGCTGTTTTGCGATGTTCCAGAGGCAGTCGCCGGACCGGACGGTGACGGTTCGCGGCGGAGGTGAGGTAGCTTGGGGTGTCGCCGACACGGTCGAGGCGAGTGTGGGCAATGCGGTCACAGCGTTCGGGGCAACCGGTGTTAGCGGCGTCGCCGTCGGGTTGGCGGCATGTGTGAAGACGGTTACCGGCGATGGTGCGGCAGCAGCGGCGGGGTCCGTTGTCGTGACTGCGGCGATCACCGAACTGGCGAGCGCTGTGACAACAGCTCGTAGGGGTGCGGGCAGCAGCTGAGGTCGACGTGAGCTGCGGGTCAGCGCTGCGGCGATGTCTGCGATGGTGGCGATGACGAGCCAGGTCCACAGCAACCAGCCGGCGGCTACGGCGGCCAGGAGCAGGACCTGCGGGCTCAGTGGCCGGGTGACCGCGGTCGCGGCGTCGAATGCCTCGCACAGCGCGCGTTGCACGATGAGGAGCGCGACGGGCAGGCCAATGAGCACCGCGAGCAGGCCGGCTGCACCAGCGACCGCGGCGGTGATGCGCCTCGCGTACACCCTGTCGAGGTTCGATCGAGTACGCCATGGGTGGCGCCGCTGAAGGCGACGGTGGTGATGAATGGGAAGAAGGCGACGGTGACTGTCTGGCGCCATGGTGGTTGCTCCTGATGATGGCCGCCGATGAATGGCGATGACGCTACTGCGCATCAGGGCCGCAGCGACTGCTGTGCGGAGTCACACGGCGTCACACCGATCACAGCGGTAACACCGCAGGTCAGGTGGCTGTGTCCCGCTCGTTGTTGTCGGTGTCTGGCGCTGTCGTGGTCGGGTGGATCTGGTGGCGCGGCGTTGGAGTGTGCCGGCCGTTAGGCCGCGATCCATTCGGTCTTGCCGTCGACGTCGCGGAGGAAACCGTCGACGTTGAGGTCGTAGGTGGCGTCGACGGTGTTCCAGTCGCGGGGTTCGAGGATGGACAGCGTCCACTGGTAGTGGATGGTGACCTTGCCAGGCGTGAGGGTGGTGACGGTGACGACGCCGTCGGCGCGGGTGTCGAGCCGGATGGTGGGGTACCGCTGCACGGTCCAGCGTGGCTCGGTGGTGATCGTGTACGGGGTGAGGTGCACCATCGGGCAGGTGTGCAGGTTGGGTGAGGTCACGTCGGTGTCGGGTTTGAAGACGCGCTGCGCTGCGCAGGCGTTGATGCGGTGGCGGAGCTGTTGCTCGACGTTGGTGGTGAGGGCCGGTTTGAGTGTGGCAGGCAGGTCGATGGTGACTGGGGTGTCGGAGACGACGGCGGTGGCTTCGGCGGGTTCGTAGAGTGCGTTGCCGGGTCTGGTGGCGGTGTAGCGGCCGGGCGGCGCCCAGAACGTCCATGGCTCGTCGGGGTTCGCTTTGTCGAGTTCGGCGGCGGCGAGGGTGACGGTGGCGATTGCGGGTTTGGGCATGGTGATGGTCGAGCCTGGCAGGTCGGAGATGGACCAGAAGCCGCTGAAGAGGCCGGTGCGCTTGTACCGCACGGTGACGGTGTCGGTCAGGTGTTGCCCGGCGACGTCGTAGGAGATCTCGAGGTACCGCTGCTTCGCCCCGGACCTGGACGATGACGGTGTCTGCGAGATGTCGCTGTCGATGCGCAGGCGCTCCGGTGGCTGGTAGCTGGTCCGCAGCGCCGCCGGCTGGCACAGCGGGTTCATCGAGCAGGGTGCGGCGGCGGGGAGCCGGCTGGTGTCGCGGGCGGTCAGCTGGCTGAAGAAGTCGCGGACGAGTTCCTGCGGGCCGGGTCCGGACGTGTTGAGGAAAGCGATGACGGCGACAACGCCGATGACGACCGCGACGACGAGGGCTCCGGCCTGCAGCACGCGGCGCCGGGTCCGTGCGGCGGGCCCCCGTGACGGTGCGACAGCGGGCGGGCGTTGCGTGTCGGGCAGTCGGGGAAGCCGGACGCGCTGACCGGGCCGGATCTGCGCAGCGCGTGGCGTGCCGAAGGCGACCAGCACGGTGGGAGTCGCGTTGTTGGTGGCCGAGGCTCCGTCTCCGTGGGCGGACGCGGTGGACAGATCGGCGGTGTGCTCTTGGCCGGGGGGTGCCGCGTGTTGTTGCTGGTCAGGGGTCTGCATGCTAGTTCCTCGTGGATGCGGACGGACCGTGTCGTGCCGCCTGCGCCGGGCGCGGTGTGTCGAGCGGGTGCACGGTCGTCGGGTCCTGCGTGAGGTGATGCGCGGCGAGGTGTTCGGTGTAGCTGGCGGCGGCGCAGCGCATTGCGGTGCTGTCGCCGGCGGCTGCGTACAGGGTCATCAGCCTGCGGTGGACGGCCTCGTTCGTCGGGGACACGTGCAGCGCCTGCCGCAGGAGCTGGATTGCCGTCGACGGGTCGGGCTCGGTTTCGGCCAGGTGGGTGAGCACGTCGATCTGATGGCGGGTGACGTGCTCCCGGACGGCGGCAAGCCACTCGTAGTCCCAGCCCTGCGCCAGTTCACCGGACGCATCGGCGCGGCAGAGGCCAGCGACTTCGGTGAGCAGCTGGTGGCGGTGGACCGCATCGATGGTGGCTGCCGCCGCATTCAGCAGGGCTTGGAGTCGCCAGAGGTCAACCTGGACGGTGCTGGTGTCGAGGCGGTACCACGCCCCGGTGGGGTCGCCGCGTCGCTGGCGCTGCAGGAGCACGGGAACGTGGGCGGCGTCGTGCAGGGTGCGGCGGAGCTCGGACATGGTGGTCTGGAAGCTGCGGTGCGCCGCGCGGCTGGGGATATCCGGCCAAACCGACTCTTTCAGCTCCGCCGCGCTCAGCCCGGTGCGGTGCACGGCGAGCAGTACAAGCATCTGTTGGCCGGCGGACCGGCGGATCTGCACCGGGCTGTGGCTGCCATCCGGGTGCGGCATCAGGATCGCAGGGACACCGAGGACGCGGACCAGGAGCCGCCGCGGCTGAACGGCTTCCTCCGGCGGGGGCTCTGGCCACGACAGCAGGTGCGACCCACCGGCAGGTATGCCTGTCGGGTGGCTACTCGAGGTGCCTGCTGACCAGGTGCCGGGCACGGCGTGGCTGCTGTGCTGTTGATCGGAGGGCTGGACAGGGCCGTCGATTGGAGCATCGAGGTTCCCGACGATGGGTGTTGTGACGCCGAGTGCGCCGAGCAACGTGCGTGCCGTGGGCAGGTTCAGCACGGGCAGCCGGCCGAAGACCGGCGTAGGCCCAGCTACCGCGTGTAGTCGACCGTCGCTAGCCACATGCCACGTGGGCAGACTTGCCGCCGTGCCGATCATAACGGTCCGGACTGTGGCATCGTCACCTGCTGCCGGGCGCCTTGGTTGGACCGGCACGCTCGCCGTTGCCGCGTCGGCAAGGACGACGATCGTGGTTGCTCCTGAACCCTTGGGTGCTGACGAGGCCGGCCGCCACGCGTCGTCGGCGACGACCTGAACTGGTCCGGAATCATTGGCCTCGGTGTCGGCGCCGAGCAGCGCCCGCCACAGGCGTTCTGACACCAGCACCTCCGTGCTGGCGGTCTGCCCGATGGTGACAGCGATCAGGAGGCCACGTGCGGCGTCGTCAGCGCCCGGCCCGACGAGAGCGACGCCGGCGGGCGGCAGCACCTCCTCGACCGACCACACCCTCACCGCGTCCGGTTCCAGCACGTCGACGTCGTCCGAGGCCGTTGCAGCGTAGTTGGCGTCGGCCTCCATCGCTGAGCGGGTCAGCCGGGCGATGCGGTCCACCGCGGGCGACAACGGTGCCAGGTCCTCATCGTGGCGACGCCACCTGCCAGGAGGTTGCGGCAGGTACTGGCGACGCCGCTGCGCCCACACGAGCGTTGCCGCCGCGGTGATGGCAGCGGCAACCGGCACCGGCAGCCACCCACCCGGCACCTCCACACCCATAACCGCCAACACCGAGCGGGCCGCGGCACCCTCGCCGGCCGCCGGGACAACGCCTCCTGCGTCACGAGGTCCGTGAACGGCCTGTGGCGCGACTGCAGCGGTTGAGGCGCGCACATCATGACCTGCCGGACCTGCAGTGCCACCGCCCCGGGCCGCCTCGACCGCCAGCAGGACCCCGCTGACCAGTGCGGTCACTGCGGCATGCAGCGGCACCGGAAGTCGAGGAGCCCGCCCAACACGCCGGACGGTGTCAACGGCATCGAGCACGACCATCCACAGCAGGGCCAGCCACAGCAACCACCCCGCGGTGACGACCGCCGCCACCGCGCCGCCCTCCGACAGCGGATCCACGACAACCTGCCGCCCATCCCACTGCGCCGCCCGCTGCACCATCACCAGCCCCGCCGGCAACCCGGCGAGCACGAGCAGCAACCCGAGCCCAGAGACGACGCTGCGGAACAGCCGACCGATCACCAGCCGCCCCCTGCGCCGTGAGACGGCAAGCCCGAACCAGAACCGTCGTTCGCCCAACCAGGCTGGCCTACATTGCTCGGGTGTGGTTGCTCAGCCGGCTCCGGCGGCGGGGTGAGCAGCTTCGGCCGTAGCAGCAGCCACGCTGTCCGGGCTGCCCACCAACCAGCGACAGCGAGCGAGAACCCGACGGCGACCGTCCCAGTGATCCGCCAGACCAGCGTCCCAGCGACCAGCAGCGCCAATGGCACCGCCACCAGCAGGCGGTGCAGGACTCGGCGTACGACGAGCAGGCCCACCGCCGCGCCGATACACGCCCCGCCCAGCCGCCCGACAGGGCCGATGATCTCCACGCCGGTCGTCGGGAACCACTGCTCCAACTGCCAAGCGAGCAGATTCAACACCAACGGGCTGCCGTGCTCATCGAACGACACCAGCAACGCACCTGCGCCGGCCAACATCGTCACCGCTGGCGGAAACCGCAGCCACGTCAACCACGACCCGCCAGGCGGTTCCGGCCGACGCCACACCACCAACGCAAGGATCATCACGACCACCGCAGTCGGCAGGACCGGCAACACCGACCACCGCAGCAACGGCCCCACATCCAGATCGAAGTATCCGGCCGCGATCATCGCGAACACCGCTGCCACCAGCAGCCCACCCGCCGCGCCACCCACCAACGCCAGCGCGAGCAGCCGATGCCGCACCCAGCCGACCAAGGCCGTGCCACCACCTCCAGCCTCTCCAGCACCACCACGCAATGCGGTCGTCACCGCCAACCCGCCCACCACCGCTACCATCCCGAGCTGCGCAGCCACCGCGAGCCCACCCCACGCGGCAAGCACCATCCCCCGGTCAAACACCTTCTCCCGCAGCCCGTACCGCTCACCACCAGCAAGGACCTGCCAGAACAGCACCACCGACCACACCACCGGCACCATCGCGGCCATCAAGTCCAACCAGCCAACCTCCGGCGCCGCATCCACCACAGGCGCCGACGTCGGCGCCTGCACCGCCCCCAACACCACCGCCAGATCAGCCTCCGCCACCACCTTCGGCGCCACACCCGTCGCCCGCGCGAGATCCTCAGCAACCTGCGGGCTGTCCGCTACCGAGCCGACCGCGCACACCAACCCGAGCGACCCCAAGGGCAACTGCGCACCAACAACAGCACGAACAGCGACATCACCCACGGACACGCCAGCTCCAATGACGCCATGAGCATCAAGAACGTCGGCTCCCGGACCAGCCATCCCAGCGGCCACCGTCGAGGAATCCACACTGGACAGGCCCTCGAAGCCGGTCTCGGTCCGGCGTAGCACCGTTGCGGTGCAGTCGTCCTGCCCAACCTGACACACCAGAACCGAAGCGCCCGCCGGCAACTGGACACCACCAGCGAGCAGATGCCAGCCCACCGCCACTGGCGCGGTTACCAGCTTCCCGACACCCAGCCCAGCGCGCTGACACGCATCACGCAATGCCGCCGCGCGCCGGGAACTCCATCCAGCCGGAACCGCAAGCGTCACCACATCGACATCGCCACCAACAGCCTGCCGCGCTGCCGACGCAACCTGCCGAAACAACGCCACCACCGCAGATTCATTCGGTTGCGGCTGGGTGCCTTCCTTGCCGCGGCCCGAACCCTCACCTCGCACCCGCGTCCGCGCCGCCGCGGCCGCGGCCAAGCCAGCATCGGCCAGCGCGCTGGTGTCGAGCCAGCCGATCCCAGCCAACGGAAGCACCATCGCAGTGCCATCCGGCCAAGCAACCGCAGCCCGCAACCGAGATGGCCCGAAGTCCAGCCCAAGCCGGACCTTATCGCCAATCGACACATTGGAATTCTTAGCTGTATTTGTCAACCGAAGGTGACCTGGACGTCACATACAGCCGAAGATGAGTAGCTGTGGCTCGGTCTTTGAGTACTCCACCGCACCCAGGGCGCCGAGCCGCCTCGTGCTCCAGCGCAATGAGGACACCCCATTGATCCACGAGGCGGGAGCGGCCTTGAACGAGCCGGCTCCAATGAGTGTCAGGCGCCCAACGCGAGCTTTGTTGCGGTCATTGCACATCCCCAGGAGAGGGTTACCCCGGCGCCGCCATGGCCGTAGTTGTGGACTATTCGAGTTCCGTTCAGCTGTTCGCTGTCGACTCGGACTCGGCTACGCGTTGGTCGAAGTCCGACACGGTGCGCGATGATTTCCGCACCCCCCAAGCTTGGTTCAACCTCTGCGCATCGACGGACGATCGCCGCGGCGGTCTCAGGATCGGAGTTGGGGTTCCAGCTACCCGGCTGAGCGGTTCCACCCAGCACGACCGTGTTTTGGTGTGGGTAGTAGTGAAGGAGGTCTTCGCCCGCTCCCGTGTCTTCCGAGAAGAACTCTGTGATGCCTGGGTTCTTGACGACAACGATCTGCCCGCGGACGGGGAAGACGCCGGGGTCGGGAACCAGGTCGCGTGCGCCGAGGCCGGCACAGTTGACGATGACGTCCGCTTTGCCAGCCATCTCCACTAACGCTGCTACACGTTGCCGATGGATCTGGACACCGTTGGCATCTAGTCGTCGCCGGAGATATGTGAGGTACATCGACATGTCGACGAGCGGCGCTGTGTATCGCCATCCTGTTGAAAATCCCGGTGGCAGTTCACTGCGGTCGCACATTCGGAACCCGTCGAGCTGATTGCCCCACGACGGTGGGTCGACCTCATGGCGTGCTGCTTCAACGCCGGGGACCAGCCGTACGCCTGCACCGGTTTGCGTTGCAAGTTCTTGCAACGCTTCGAGCGTGACGGAACTCCAGGCCGTCACCATGTCGAGTGGCTCGACGTGATACGGGCCCCACATCGCTCCAGCCGCCATCGATGTTGTTGCCTCGGTGGGCTCAGAGGTCCAGATAGCGACGCGGGTGCCGGCCTCGGCGAGGCACATTGCTGTGGTCAGCCCGGACACGCCAGCGCCGATCACGATCGCGTCTGGCTTCGCCTCGTTCACGAGAGTGACGTTAGACGTTGGACTGCTTGGTTGCTCAGCGCCGTCTCCAACTTGGGCAATAGGTCCGCGACGGTGTGGTTGCGCTTCCTTCGGCGAAGTTCGGTTGCTAGAACGCCGAGGAGCGCTGTACTGCGTGGCGAGCGCACCCGGTCGAGGCGAGGAAGCGCTAGCTCTGTTACCTCGCAGGCGTCGTCCAGCTTGCCGTGAGCAGTGTAGGCAAGGGCCAGCCATGCACCTTCGTACAGCGCGCGGCGCTGGTATGGGAGGTCAGGTTTACGAGCGTAGGCGCCTTTTCGCAGGAGCGCTGCACCGTGACGAAGCTGTGCGCGTCCGCTTGCGCCGTCTCCAGCAGCGACTGATTGCCGCCCGGCGAGCACCATGGCGTATCCGGCTTGGCAATCGAGGTGGTTGGCCGTGAGGTAGTACATCCAAGGAGGATCGCGCTCGACTTGGCGTTGGGCGAGGTGGTCATGTGAACGCTTCCAGCTTCGTTCGCAGTCATCTAGACGTCCGGCAGCGGCGTATGCATACGAGAGTCTTGACTGCACCGATGCCCGGACGCTCTCGGCGGACCGCTCCGAGATCCGTCGAGCAGCTTCTCCGAGCGCTACGCCATCGGAGGTGTCGCCAAGTGAAGCTGCCTGGAACGAGAGATCTGCGAGGATGTGCGCCTCCATTGCGCGATATCCTGCTTCATGTGCGGCGCGGAGCCCGGTGAACAAGTACCGCTGAGCTAGCCCAGGCCGAGCCGCATCGATCGCCTTCCAGCCTGCAAGCTGCGCCAGGTCGGCAACTGCATAGAGCAGCCGTCGGCGCACGCCGTCTGAGTGGGCACCGTCGCGGAGCACTAACAGGACCGCTCGCATCTGGGCATCGACGTAGTTGAGGCCGGTCCCGCCACCCTGTTCGTCGTCGAGAACCTGCAAACGAGGCACGATCTCCTCGATCTGATCGACAAGTGGATCGTCAACCGATGCGGCGGCAGGAAGGGTAGTAGGCGCCTCGCCGCCCTGGGTGTCGAGGTAAATCCCTACCGCTCGTGTGAGGGCAGCCCCCGACACGGATAGGAACATCCTGCGGTCCATTAGCCCACCCAACAGCCAGTCTTCCGCGATCAGCATCGTGCTCGTGAGCGACCACGGTCCGGTCATGCCCGCGCTGGCGTCGAGTATCAGTGTGCCATCACCGACCTCGCTTCGCCCGGGCCAAAGGTCACTAGCAGTGACGATTTTGCCAAGCCGGCGGGAGACGACGTACGCGGTCAGAGCGGGCAGGGGGGTGCGAGGAACGCCGCCGGCATCGCGCCAGTAGTACGGCGCGGTCTCAGCCAGGGTGCCCACACCCAGAAGCCGGTTAAGTTCGCGCGCCAGCGCTCGTGGCGTCAAACCAGCTTCGCTCAGACGCGCAGCGAGGGCGGGATTGGTGCGATCTGACGGCGCTGGCAAGGCTGCTCCTTGGGCTGTCGCAGGGCAACGCAAGGTTAGCTGATTGTGTTCGCCGCCATGTGCATCTGATTGACGTTTTTGACGGTCTGATGACGTTCCGGCATCGCGAACGGCGAGGTGTGCTGAACAAGCCATCGGCACTACCAATCTGCACAACAGCGTGGGAAGTGGTGACGTGAGGTTCGTACGATGCGCCGCCAGTCTCATGTGCGTGACTGCCATTGCAACTGCGAACGATGCGGACGTCAGACGTTGAGCGCGTTTGACGGTTCTAGGGGCCCTGTTCGCCGTTCCTGCGTTAGCTGTGGGCGGCGAACAGTCCAGACCAGCTAGATCGGTTCGATCATCGGCGCGCTCAGGCGGTGACGCGCTGATGGTCACGCCCGTCAGTCCCCTGCAGCTGGCGGTGATGAAGATCAATGGGAGGAAGTTCAGCGATGAGCACCGAACAGCGTCTGCCAGTCGAGGACGGCAGATCGAGATCGACGGCCGGGTCGCGGGGTGAGCCAGGGCTCCGGCGGACGTTGGGGCTGCGTGACCTGGTGTCCTACGGGCTCATCTACATGGTGCCCATTGCGCCGATGGGGATCTTCGGGTCGGTGTATGCCGGCTCCGGTGGCATGGTCGCGCTTGCGTACTTGATCGGCATGGTGGCGATGGTGTTCACGGCTGCGTCGTATGCGCAGATGGTTCGTGCGTTCCCGCTCGCCGGGTCGGTCTACAACTATGCCGGTCGGGGTATCGGCGCGCCGGTCGGGTTCCTCGCGGGGTGGGCGATCCTGTTGGACTACCTGCTCGTGCCGAGCCTGTTGTATCTGGTCGCGGCGGTTGCGATGCATGCCACCGTCCCGGTGGTGCCGGTGTGGTTGTGGCTGCTCGTGTTCGTGCTGTTCAACACGGTCGTCAACCTGCTGGGCATCCGGATGACGGCCCGGATCACGAAGGTCATGCTGATCGGGGAACTCGTCGTCTTGGCGGTCTTTCTGGCCGTCGGCGTCAATACCCTGCTGGAGGGCCGCGGTCGCGGGGCATGGTGGGAGCCGCTGTTCAACGGTGGCACCTTCACGTGGCCGCTGGTGTTCGGTGCGGTGTCGATCGCGATGCTGTCGTTCCTCGGCTTCGACGGCATCTCGATGCTGGCCGAGGAGAACAAGGACGGGCCGAACCAGATCGGTTGGGCGATGGCCGCCGCGCTCGGGTTGGCCGGCGTGCTGTTCATCGTGCAGACCTGGGTCACCGCGCTCCTCGTGCCCGACCCGGCGGGTCTGCTGGCCAGCGGTGACCCGGAGGGCGTCGCGTTCTACGACGCCGCGCGGCAGGCGGGTGGGGCGTGGTTGGCGACGTTGTGCGCCGTCGCGACCGCGATCGCTTGGGGTGTGGCGAACTCCCTGGTCGCGCAGGTCGCGACCTCCAGATTGTTGTTCGCGATGGCCCGTGACCGGCAACTGCCGTCGTTCCTGCGCAAGATCTCCGTCCGATACGGTGTCCCGGCCAACGCGATCACGCTCACCGGACTGCTGTCCGTGGCGATCGGTCTCTACATGGCGTGGCGTTCCGACGGGGTCGCGTTGCTGTCCTCGCTGATCAACTTCGGTGCGTTGACCGCGTTCCTGGTCCTGCACATCGCGGTGGTCTGGCACTACCTAATCCGCATGCGGTCCCGGAACCTGTGGTCGCACCTGCTCGTCCCGGCGGCCGGGTTCGCGATCCTCGCCTACGTCGTCGTCAACACCAACGTCGCCGCCCAGCAGCTCGGCTTCGTCTGGATCGGCGTCGGCGCCGTGATCTTGATCGGTCTGTATGCCGCCGGCCGTCGCCCGACGCTGTCGGGCCTCAGCCACGAGGACCGGTCATGACGGCGCTACCAACCGAAGTGGTGGATTACCAGCCCGACGAGCCGACCCTCTACACGTTCGGCGGCGTCGAACCGGTCGCGATGATCCGTCCCGGGCAGATTCTGCGCACATACACCGAGGACTGCTTCGGCGGGTCCGTACTGAGCGTGGACGACCTGCCGTCGAAGGTGTGCGAGGCGTTCAACCCGGTCACCGGCCCGTTCCACGTGCAGGGCGCCGAGCCCGGCGACACCCTCGCCCTGCATCTGATCTCGCTGACCCCGGCACGGGACCGGGCGATGTCGGCGACGTTCCCGCACTTCGGGGCCCTGACCGCCACCCACACCACAGCGATGCTGCACCCGCCCCTGGAGGAGCGGGTCTGGCAGTACGACATCGACCGGCCGGCCGGTGTCGTGCGGTACCGCGCCCGCCGGTCGCAGTTCACCGTCGAGCTGCCGCTCGATCCGATGCTCGGCACCGTCGGGGTGGCGCCGGCCAACGGTGAAGTCCGGCAGTCGATCGTCCCGGACGCGCACGGCGGGAACCTCGACGTGCCGGAGCTGCGGGCCGGGACCACCCTGTATCTCGGCGTCAACGTGCCCGGCGCGCTGTTCTCGCTCGGGGACGGGCACGCCCGCCAGGGCCACGGCGAGGTGTGCGGTGTCGGCGTCGAATGTGCGATGCGCGTCGTCCTCGTCGCCGATGTGATCAGGGGCGTGTGGACGCCGTGGCCACGGATCGAGACGAACTCCCGCCTGCTGTCGATCGGGGCGGCGCGGCCGCTCGAGGACGCCTACCGCATCAGTCAGCTCGACCTCGTCCACTGGGTGACGGACCTGACCGGCCTTGACGTGCTCGACGCGTACCAGCTGGTCTCGCAGGCCGGGCAGGCTGCGCCTGGCAACGTCTGCGACCCGCTGTACACGATGCACGCCGCGATCCCCACCTCGGTGCTGCGGGGCGCGACCGCGTACGGCGGCGTCCATCGCCGACTGCGGCAACACGCCGGCGCAGCGGGGTGAGCTGCCGTGACGTATCCGATCGGCGAGGCCCCGCCACCGAATCTGCGGCAGCCGCTGCGGGTGGAACTGTTCTTCCTCACCCACTCCGAGACCGGCGAACCCCTCGCCCACGCCGGCGCCCTCGCCGTGGCCCTGGCCGGGGCGGTCATCATCGACGACCTGCTCCGGCCGATCGAACGGCTCCGCCTGATCGGTCCGCAGGTCATCGTGGTCAACCCGGCCGTCTCCGGTGACCCGGTCGCGGACTGGGCGATCCGGGCGCTCGGCGGGTTCACGGCCGGTCAGGGTCTGGAACGGCAGCGGTCGGTGGGAGTCCGCGACGCGATCCGGGCACTCGCCGCGCACGCCTACGACCGCACCACGGCCGGCCTGTATGCCGGGGACCTCGTCCGCGACGTCAACCGGCGGCGCCTGGGCCGAGGCCGACCTCGGTACCCGCCGACGGACCCGGCCAACATCGCCCGGGTCCGCGGTCGATTGTGCAGCGTCCTGACCGGCTACACGCACCCCGACCCGCAGACCGACGCGCTCGGCGGACTGCTCCGCGCGCTGGATCTGGCCTCCGAGCTCTACCTCGACGGGTCCGGTCTGGACCTGCAGGGACTGCTCGGGCAGATGACCGACCGGGTTGACGCGGCGAGCCCTGCCGTGCGTCAGATCCTGGCCGCTACCGACGACCTGATCGCCGAGACGGCGGTAGCGGTGTACCGGCATTAGGCATTCCAGGCGGTGTATCGCTCGTCCCGGACCGTTCCCGCGTTCCGGCTCGGGACGAGCAGGCAGACAGCGGCATCAACCCCTTCACCGCCGAGGGCGAGTCGCTGTCCTGCGGGGTGGCCCCTGCCCGCGCCTCCCTGGGTACCGGGCCACCCCGCACCCACCGGACCCCGCCCCGGTGCACCTGCACCGGCCACGTTGACCATCCCGCACACCACCTTCCGATAGGCAGCCTGCAATGCCCATTTCTCTGCGGTGTCCACCCCCGCGCACTACGAACGGTCCAGCCCGTGTCCACGCAGAACGCCGGGACGGCTCACCGCCGCCCGCACCGTGCGGCCCGTTGCACCCCGCTGGTCGCGGTGCCGTCTGGCAGGACCTGCTGCGATGAGCCGCCGCCCCGGCCACCGGATCCCGCGCCTGAACGCCCGCAGCGCCGCGATGAGCCGCGCCAGCCGACTGCTCGACGAGGGCCGAGATCGCGAGGCCCGGACACTGCTGGAGCAGACGCTGCCGACGAAACCACCCGCCGGCGGGGCATTCGACCGTTGGCTGATCGACGCCACCGCGCTGTGGGTCCAGCTGACCGACGACGACCCCGACACCTACCCCGCGCGGTTGGACTGGGCACGCCGCGCCTACCACGCCGGCCGGACCCTCTCCGACAAGCCCCTCGACCTGGACCTGCGACGCGACAGCATCGACGCCTACGCCAGCGCCCTGAACCGGCTTGGACACTTCGAGGAGGCGTTCGCGATCTGCCGCGAAGGCATCGATCTGGCATTCGCCCGCGGCGACATCGACGACGCCCTCGACCGTCGGATCCTCCTCGCCGCCGGCCAGCACGATTGGCGCTGCGGCGACGCCAACCACGACGCCATCACCGCACTTACCCAACTGCAGGACCGCCACCCCGAAACCACCATCACCAGCCTCACCCAGGCCCTGCCGATCCTGGCCTGCCTGGAAACCTGCCACCAGCACGAAGCAGCCGACACCATCGCCGCCCGGATCCGGCTGACGGACCTGAAGGACCTGAAGGACACCAGCCTCCTGGACGACATCCTCGACATCACCGAACAGTTCGCCGAGCAGTACATCGACCACACCGCCCGAGTCCACGCCGACGTCGTCTGCGACCGCGCCGACTGCCCCGTGCAGAATCCGACCGGCGACACCGCGCCCGCCGAACCGCAGCGAACCATGACCACCCGGGTCTACGAACTGCTGCTGGCCGGGTATAACCCAGCCACCGCTCCACCGCATCCGGTGCTGACCAAGGTCGCGAGCCGGTACACGACCGTAGCGGCCCCTCGACCTCACACGCGATCCGCATCGCCGCTGGACTGGGCCCGGTACGTCCACAACGCCCACCTCCAGGACCCGAACCAAGACCTGGCGCTGGCGATCACCACAACCCGGGACGTTGCAACCACGTTCCAGCGACTCGGCCACCCCCATGAAGTCGACCAGGCGTGGCAGCGCCTCGCCGACTTCACCGACCGCCTCGACCCCGACGACGCCGTCACCTGCCGCATGGTCATCGCCGAGGAGCACTACCGCGAAGGCCGCTGCGACAAAGCCCTCGCCACCTCCAGCGCCGCCATCGCCGCATGGCAGGCGCAGCAGCCCCGCACCACCCTCCGTGGGATGGTCGCCATGATCCGCACCGATCTACTGTTCGACGGCTGCCACCGCCACACCGGCCACCCCCACAACCAGCCCATCGACCTGTCAACGCTCGACAACGACGACAACGCCAACCTGTTCGCGATGTACTGCCACGGCCTGACAGTCATGGCCCGACACGCCCGCACCTACCACCCCGACGACCCGTGCATCGACCCGGAATGCCGCGACCAGCTCCGCTCCGCCGCGGACATTCCGCACCGACACGTCCTACGCACCGTCTCACCCCGCTACGACGACGGACAGCACGCCGAGGTCACTGCCGTGACCAGCGCACACCTCGCCGACATCGACCCTGACACCAGCCCAACCAGCCAGACGCTGGCCGCGCTCGCGCTACTGCACTGCGACAGCGCCGCCATCACCGCCAGCACCAGCAGCGACCCCGCCACCGTCAACGCCGTACGCACCTCAGTGCTCGCCTGGACCCGATACGTCCTGCGCGCAGTGCAGGAGCTCGACCCCAACCGAACACAGTGGATCAACGCGAGCCGGACCCTGTCCCACGCGGCAAGCCTGTGCGGCGCCCACGCCGAGGCGATCCAGATCGCCCACGAAGTCCTCGAACACCAGCACGCCACGGCCGACACTGCCGGCGCGATCACCGCCCGCCTCGACCTCGCCGACGCGCTGCAAGCCGCCGGCCGCTGCGGCAATGCCGGCACCGAGGCCGACATCGCCTGGTCCGACGCCCAACGCCACTACGACCCCGACATTCGCGAGGAACGATTCACCGCTTTGCTCACCGGGATCAACGTCGGGGCGATGCATGGCGACTGTCACCGCCACCAACACGCCGACACCACCATCGAAGCCGCCATCCAGCGGTACGCGGCGCCAGGCACCGACCATGAACGACAGCAGCGCTGGCAGGCGGCCAACGCTGCCATCGCTCTCCGCCGGGAACGTCACGCCAGCCTGCACCCTGACGGATCCTGCGACAACCACGACGCCCAGATCGCCACGCTCGTGCAGCGGATGTTCGGCGACCGACGCACCAGCCCGTCCGCATGACGGCACCGGCCGCAGCCGAGACTGCAACGGCCTTCACGCCTACGGCCAGCGGCGCTGTTCGGTCCTCGGAGACCGGGGGAGCGGACGGTTCGGATACAGGTCGGCGAACAGCCACGGATCTCGACGCCATACCGGAAAGGCCGCAGATGCGAGTGATCGTTAGCCCGCAGGAAGACACCTACGTCGCCGTGCAGCCGGGCGCCCAGGCCGGTATGCGCCTACCCCGAGCGCACTACGAGGAACTCGCCGCCGCGGCCGGCCACGGCGCTGCGGTGCCGCCGTGGTTCGCCGCTGCCGCATGGCAGGCGTGGCACATCGACCTCACCGGGCAGCGGACCGACACCGTCGTGGTGGTTCGCGGTCGCTCCACCGCACCGGTCACCTACAGCCGCGCCACCTGGGAGATCAACAAAGGCTGCAACTTCTCCTGCGAACACTGCTACCTGGAACAACGACCGTTCGCCGGACTGCCCCTCGAGCAGAAGCTGGCGCTGATCGACATGCTGCGCGACATGGGCGTGCTCTGGTTCCAGATCACCGGCGGTGAACCCCTCATCGACCCCGACTTCCCGCCGGCCTACGAACGAGCCCATGACGCCGGCATGATGCTCGAGATCCTCACCAACGGATCCCGCCTCGCCCGCCCCGAACACCTCCACCTGTTCACGACACGACGCCCACACAAGATCACCGTCTCGATGTACGGCGCGAGCCCCGACACCGCCGACGCGCTCACCCAGACCCGAGGCGCGTTCAACAACACCTACCGCGGCCTGCAAGCAGCAGCCGCCGCAGGCCTGCCCGTCACGGTCACGATCGTCGTCACCCACCACAACGTCGACGAACTCGCCGACATGCGGGCGCTGGTCGACGAGCTCGGCTTCCCCCGCACCGAGTACGGGTCCATCTCACCGACCTACACCGGCAACGGCGCACCCCTCACCACGCAGGCGGCCGGCTACCTCGACAGGAACGCCATCTTCGCCGGGTGTCCGGCCGGACACACGTCCTTCCACGTCGACCCGTACGGCAACGCCACCATGTGCAAGATCGGCCGCGACCACCCGATCAACCTGGTCACGGAGGGCCCGGAAGGGCTGCTGCGTCTGCCCGCGATCGCCGACGCCCAGATGCTTCGCACCGGTGGATGTAGCGGCTGCACGCTCTCCGCCACCTGCCGGGTATGCCGACCCATGGCGCGCGTGTACCAGGCAGCGGAGGCACCACTGGAACACTACTGTCAGCACGGCGAAAGGAACCCGGCATGACCGTCACCGCTGTCCAGATCACCCGCCGCCCGGCACCGGCCAGCACCACACCGGCGCCAACCGCCCGCACCAATGACCCCACCGGTGAGCCCGCCGACGTCGTCATCGTCGCCGACATCGAAACCCTCACCCGCACGAACCAGCCCGGCTGCAGCGACGACAACCCCTACCGCTAACCCCGGACGTAGACGCAATAGAGCCCGGGCGGTTGCCGTGCCATAGCGGCACCGCCCGGGCCCCGCGTTGGTGAGGAGCAGCCGTGCCAACCGCCCGCATCCCGTACGACGCCCTGCCCCCCGCCGCGCTGGCAGCGATCGAAGCGACGACCGGACCTGTGCTGTCCTTCGACTCGCCAGCCGAAGGGTTCAACAGCGCGGTCGCCGCCAAGGTCCACACGGCCACCGCGACGTACTTCGTGAAGGCGCTGCCGAGCGACCACCGGTGGGTGTGGACACAGCAGCGCGAGGCCGACATCGCTCCCTACGTGCGACCAGTCGGCCCAGCGCTCATCGCCCACCTCGTCACGAGCGGGTGGGACATCCTCATCTTCGAGGCCCTTCCGGGCCGCCACGCCGACTACCGACCCGGCTCCGCAGACCTGTCCAGCGTCGCCGACCTCATCCAGCGGATCGGTGAACTCCCAACACCACCGATCGAGCTCCGGGACGCCACCCAGCGCCTCGCCGCCTACGTCACCGTCGAGAACGACCTGCAGCACTTCGCCGGTACCACACTGCTGCACACCGACTGGAACAGCAGCAACGTCATCGTCGGCGCCGACACCAGGATCGTGGACTGGGGCTGGGCAACCCGGGGCGCCCCGTGGCTGGACGCCGGCTATTGGACGATCTGGCTGATCGCCGCTGGGCACACCCCGGCATCTGCCGAGCGTCACGGTGCACGGATCCCCGCCTGGCAGGCCGCCACCGCCGAGGGACTGGAGGCCTTCGCAGCCGCTAACGCACGACTCTGGTCCGCGACCGCCGGCGAGCAGGCAGATCCATGGACCCACCGCATCATGACGGCGGCGAACGACTGGCACGAGTTTCGACGAGCTATGCCGTAGGACCACCGGCTGCCCCACGGCGACCGGCGGCGCTCGCTGTCCCACCGAAGCCCGCCGCGGTCGACGGTCGGACGGCCGTCACCGCCCGTCGTCGGCTCGCGGTAGCGCGGCAGTGTTCCGGGCGGCGATCGCGGTGTCGTGCGCGGGCCACGGCGCGGGGTGGTGTGGCCCCGCCTGGTGTCCGGCTGCGCCCGGAATCGCTCTTATGGTGTATGCCCGTCCATTGCGTAAATGAGGTGGTACTCGAGGTACAACGCCGAGCCGTCGTCAACCGGTGCCGACTGAGCCAGTCCCTTCCTAGCCCGAACGTCCGGCTGCGGAACACTACTGGAAGTGGTCACCCGCAGGACTCATCCTGCGTTTACATGCCGGGCATGCCCACATAGGGTGGCCAGCTGGATACTGCGGCCCTCCGGGTCGCCACCCTTTGACGAGCAAGGACACCTCGACTGATGGCAGTGACCCAGCAGGAGATCGAGAACCGGTTGTGGGACGCCGCCGACGAGCTGCGCGTGGCGATGCCCGAGGCGCAATACTCCTCGGTCGTCTTCCCGCTGATGTTCTGGAAGTACCTGTCTGACACCTGGGAGCACCACCACCAGGAGTTCCTGGACGACAACAAGGGTCTGGAAGATCTCTCCGCCGAGGAAGCCTACGAGATCGAGTACCGCGACTACCAGTCGTTTGAGATCCCGTTCATCCAACGCGGCACCGCCCACGAGCGTCGCGCCTCCTGGTCATCCATCCTCGCCACTATCACCCAGCCCGGCCTAGGCAAGCGGGTCCGCGTGTCCCTGCAGGCCATCGAGACGGCCAACCCTGACAAGTTTTCCCGCCTGTTCGGGTCTATGACTTGGACCTCAGAGGAGGTGCTGTCGAGTGAGGTGTTGGCATCGGTCATGCAGGCGATGGACCGCACCCCGAAGATGCACGAAGGCAACATGTCCCACGACGTGCTCGGTGGCGCGTACGAGTACCTGCTGAAGCGGTTCTCCGACGGGTCCGGCACCCGCGCCGGCCAGTTCTTCACTCCGCGCGAGGTCGTCGAGCTGATCGTCGAAGTTCTGAACCCGAAGGGGTTCGAGTCGGTGTATGACCCGGCCTGCGGGTCGGGTGGCATGCTCATCGCCTCTGCGAACCTGCTGAAGGCTCGCGGCGGGCGTGGTTACACGCTCAGCCTGTACGGGCAGGAGGCCGTACTGGACACTGCGGGTGTGGCACGCATGAACCTGTTCATGCACAACCTCACCCAGTTCGAGGTCGAGGTCGGCGACACCCTGAGGGACCCGCGCTTCAAGAAGCCCGATGGGTCTATCGCACAGTTCGATGTGATCGTCGCTAACCCGCCCTACAGCCTGAAGTGGAAGCCCTGGACCGAAGACCCGCGCACCCTCGGTGGTGTTGCTCCGCAGTCGTCGGCGGACTGGGCGTTTGTGCAACATATGATCGCGTCGATGGACCCGAAGAAGGGACGTGCCGGCGTCGTCCTGCCCCATGGCGTCCTCTTTCGCGGCGGCCAGGAAGCGGTCATCCGCCAGCGTGTTTTGGACGACGACCTGCTCGAAGCGGTCATCGGCCTGCCTGCGAATCTCTTCTACAGCACCAACATCCCTACGGCAATCCTGGTGTTCCGTGCACCCGGTACCAAAGCCCCAGAGCGGCAGGGCGGCGTGCTGTTCATCGACGCGTCCAGGCGGTTCACCAAGGCCAAGAATCGCAACATCCTCACTGCCGCCGATATCGCCGACACCGTGATGGCGTATCACTCGAAATTCGACGCTGTTGGCAGCCCGATCGACCTTGGCGGCGACGGCGGGGTTGCAGCGAGATTCGTCCCCGGCGCACAGATCGCGACGAACGGATATGACCTCAACATTGGACGCTACGTGAGCCATGCTGCTGTCGAACAGGAAGACCTCGGCACTCTCATCGACACCTACCGCGTCGCCCGTGCTGTTCGCCAGAAGGTCGAGCAGCGCATGCTCACGATCCTTGCGGCCGCCGGAATCGAGGGCTTCGATGAATGAGTATTCAGGATGGACGCAGAAGAAGCTTTCGGAAGTCGGGGAATTGATCCGCGGTCGGCGTTTCACGAAGAGCGACTATGTGGACTCCGGGCTCGGCTGTATCCATTACGCACAGGTCCACACTGGCTTCGGGCCCGTTGCGAGGGAGTCCCTCACTTTTTTGGCCGAAGAATCCCGTGCGCGAATGCGACTTGCTCACCCGGGGGATCTAGTCATCGCCGCGACCAGCGAGAACGTTGATGACGTTGGGAAGGCGGTCGCATGGCTGGGCGACGGCGATGTTGCGGTTCACGATGACTGCTATATCTTCCGTCACAACTTGAATCCTGTGTACGTCTCGTACTTTTTCATGTCTTCTCTGTTCCGCTTGCAGAAGATCAAGTATGTGTCTGAGACAAAGGTCGTGCGAATCTCGGGGTCGAACCTGGGCATGATCGAGATTCCCGTGCCCCCTCAGCAGGTGCAAGAGCAGATCGTCGAGGTTATCGGTGCAGTCGACGACCAGATCGCAGCACTCGACGCCGAGGCCGGCACTGCACGAAGCCTCCTCAACATGGTGCTCGCGGAGCATTTCACGGCCGTCGATGGGCAGCCGCATCGGATAGTCGATCTGTGTTCCCATGTGATCGGGGGCGTCTGGGGCAGGCCCGCGGGCGAGGACGAGGTTGATCGGCTCGCGCTCGGGCCTCGCATCTACACGCCGGGTACCTCCGACTTCGTAACCGACGGCTCGCCAGTTCGGTCGTTCACGACCAAGCAGGCGAACACCCGGACGGTGCGGGAGCAGGATATTGTTTTAGAGCGGTCTGGCGGTTCGCCCGACCAGCCTGTGGGCCGAGTCGCTATCGCAGGCCCTGGCCTGGAACCTTGTGTGCCCACCGACTTTCAGCGGTTGGTACGAGTGGATCCGGAGAAGGCGCTCCCCAAGTACGTGTTCTGGCGGCTCCGAAACGACTGGGAATCGGGGCTGACCCGCAACTACTCCCGCCGCACGACTGGGATCACGAATCTGTCGGTAACGGAGTACATCGCCCGCGAGATTTCTCTGCCTTCGTTGGAAGAGCAGGCAGGACTCGCTGAGAGGGCTGAAGCGGTAGATTCACTGATCGTCACGCTGCGAGCTGAGGCCGCCAGTCTCCGTCAGGTTCGGGCAAGTCTGCTGTCGAAACTACTCAATCCGATCGGAATTGAGTCCGCCCAGCTAGAGGTCGTCTGATGGCTAAGGGCATCGCCGAGCGCGAGTTTCAGAACCTGATGATCCAGTGGTCTCTCCCGATGGGTTGGGGCTTCACGGCTGGCAGATTGTTGCCGCGTGAGATGACGCAGACGGTGGTTGCCGGCCAGCTGCGAGACGCCATCATCCGTCTCAATCCGGCGGTGATCGACGGGTTTGACGTGGACACGGTGGTCCAGGAGATCGTTGCTACGGTCAACGCCGTTGAAGGCGGACTCGTGCGGGCGAACGAGCAGGTCCTGCACCTGCTCCTCGGGCAAAAAGAGTTCCGGGACGCGGATGGCGTATGGCATGCCCTGAAGGTCATCGACGTCGAGCGCCCGACTGTCAACACGTTGGTCGTGTCGGACGAAGTGACCATCACCGTACCGGGCAAGCCCTCCCGCCGGTTCGACCTCGTGTACTGGGTCAACGGGCTGCCGCTGATTGTGGTTGAGGTGAAATCTCCGACCGCCAAGTCCGGGTGGGCTGGCGCGGCCCGCGAGATCAACGACGTGTACGCCGCCGAGTACCCGTGGTTCTTCACCCCCAGCGTCTTCGCCGTCGCCTCCGACGGGCTGAAACTGCGATTCGGCGCCGCCGGCGCGCCCACGAACCTGTGGCAGCCGTTCCGGTCCACCGCCGACGACGAGAACCTGTCTGGCCAGGCCGACGTGCAGCGCTCCGTTGAGCTGCTGCTTAACCCGGCCACCGTCCTGGACATGATGGCGAACTTCACCTTGTTTGACACCTCTGGTGGTGGGGCGGACAAGAAGTACCTGCCTCGCTACCCGCAGATGGAGGCTGCGCACCTGATCCAGAAGCGAGTCCTGGAAGGCGGATCGAAGGGCCTGATCTGGCACCACCAGGGATCTGGGAAGACACTATTGATGGTGTTCGCCGCCTCGCTGCTGCTGGCCGACACACGCACCGAGTCACCCACGATCATCCTGCTCTCGGACCGAACCCAGCTCGTCCGGCAGACCTCTGGGGTGTTCACCTCCGCGATGGGGCACGCATACTTCCACCAGCCCGCCACCAGTCAGGAGTTGCGTGCCCTGCTGGCCGGCAACGTGCGCGGCGTCATCTCCACGACCATCCACAAGTTCGCCGACGCAGGCAAGAACCTGTCGACCCGTAGCAACATCATTGTCCTAGTTGATGAGGCACACCGCACCCAGTCCGATAAATCGAAGTCGCTGGCCGGCCAGATGCGTGCAGCATTGCCGCACGCGAAGTTCTTCGGCATGACCGGCACCCCCGTCAGGAACCTCGCCACCGACACCTTCGCCCTCTTCGGCGAGGAGACCGACCCGGGCAGGGTGCTGCACCGGTACTCGGTGTCCCGGTCTCTGCAGGACGAGGCGACCGTCCCAGTCGTGCTGGACCCACACCCGGTTGCCTTCGAGATGAACGACCAGGAGTTGCAGGCTGAGTTCGACCGGTTCGCCGACGACTTCGACCTCGATGATCCCGACCGCGAATCCCTGTCCCGCAAGTTCGGGCGCCTCACCTCAGTGTTCGCCAATCCAGACCGCATCCACGCGGTCTGCCAGAACATCGTGGACCACTACCTGGCCGGCGCCTACCGCAACGGCCTGAAGGCCCAGGTCGTCGCATACAACCGCGAACTAGCCGTGACCTACACGGACAAGATCAACGAACTGCTGACCGGCTTCGAGGCGTCACACGTACTCGCCGAAGTCGGGAGACACAGCCGGATCACCGCCGAGGTGAACATCTCCGTCTCAGACTCCAAGGACGAAGACCCCGCCATGCGGCCGTTCAACCTCTCGGAGGCCGACGAGGAGGAACAGAAACGGCGGTTTCTCACGCCGGACAACCCGCTGTGCTTCCTGGTGGTGACCGCGAAACTGATGACCGGGTTCGACGCCCCGAACGAGGGCGTCCTCTACTTGGACAAGCCGCTGAAGGCTCACAACTTGTTCCAGACAATCACTCGTCCGAACCGCACCTGGGTGTCTCCGACCGGGTTCGTGAAAACCTGCGGTGTGATCGTGGACTACATCGGCCTGGCCGAAGAGGTCCAACGTGCCGTCGTCGACCCCACCTCGGAGGGCGCAGGCAAGGGCGGTGGATTCGTCACCGACTTGTCCGAGCTGGTCGCCGAGTTCCGCACCACCTTCGCCCGCATCGAGGACCTCCTCGCCGATGTGGACGACCTGGACCTCACGATCCACGGATACGAGTCCGTGCGAGCCATTAACGCTTTCCTGGACGCCAACCTCGGCGCCGCTGAGGTGTTCGCCAAGGACTACCGGCTCCTTGCCCGCCTGTATGCACTCATCAGCACCGACAAACGCATCGCCAAGTACCGGGACGGCTTCGGGCTGTTCGGGTCCGTGTACACAACCCTGTTCAAGAAGTCCTCCGACGAGGAGAGGAAGGAACGGCTGGGCGAGCTGGGGCCGATGGTCCTGGAGATCATCAACGCCCACGTCCACTCCTTCTCCGTAGCCGCCTCCCAGGAGGAAGCCCTGGTCCTAGACGCCCAGGGCATCGCCGTCCTCAAGGAGCTGCTGGCCCTCGTCCGCCCCAAGTCCGACAAGGGTGACGGTGACGACAAAACGCCTCCGTCCGCGGCGGAGATTCTGGACCAGATCAAGGCCGCTCTCGAAAAGGGAGTCGAACCGGGTTCCGCGAAGTACACCGCCCTCGCGGAACGGATCAGGCTGCTGCGGGACCGGATCATCCAGAACGCCCAGGACGCCCTGGAGTTCCTGTCTGAAGCACTCCGGGTCGCCCGCGCCATCGTGAACGCCGGGAAGCACCCCGACGAAGCCGTCGTCGTGCTGGACGACGACCACGTGGGCGTCCTGTCGCGGATCATCCATGACCACGCACCGTCTGGCCTCACCGTCACAGAAAGGAACCTGGCCGAGGAGATCGACCAGGTGGTCACTCACACCCTCGCCCGATCATGGGACAACGCCGACGCTCGCAACCGAGGCGTCCGCCGCGCCACCGCTGCGGTCTTCCGCAGGTACATGTTGAAGCCGGTGGGAGAGCCGTATGACTCCACCGTCGCTTACATCGAAGCCCACTACCTCGTTGACTGACGAATGCAATGAGTCCCGGCAACCTGTGCCGGGACTCGGGACTCGTTGCATTGCTCAGCCCTGATCAGGACGCAGTCGTTGAGGGACTCAGTCGCCTTGTGTCGGCTGTCGGTCGAGAATTTCGGCGACAGTCGCCGCACGGCTGCCGGTGAGGGTGGAGAAGTCGGGCGGATGGCGATGCGCAAGTAGCTCCGCCGCTCGGACCAATGATGCGATCGGCGCGCCCCCGTGCCGGGCGGTCACCGTCATCTCGGTGAAGTCCACGCTTAGACCTGCCAGAGATGCGTCGCTCGGTCGGCGGACATGGATCTCGGTGACCTGGAAGCTGTCGTCAATTGATGCGCGGATCCGCGCCACATCTGAGCTAACGTCGCCGCTTCCCTCAGCGCCGACGTAGATCCGACGCGACAGGCCACGCAGATCGACAGAGTCGAGCGCGAATCCGCTGATCATCTGAGAGATGTCGTCCCAGTTCGCGGCGGCACTGTCGATACGCCCCTTGAGCCGGCGAGCGTCCGACGCGATGAGCAAGCGCCACGGACCCGCGTCGGCGGTGAGTAGCCGGTTGCTGATGTACCAGAACGGCTCGCCGTCGTGCGTCCGCTTTGGCCTCGACACGCCCTCCTCTTCAGAGTCGACGTCGCGGCGCGCCGGAAGCGTGTCGACCGACCCCTCGTACGAGCCGTTGATCACTAGTTGCGCCCGTTTGGCTGTCCAGGTCTCCAGGTTCGGTACGACAAGGACGGTTATGTCCACCTCGCCCAGCGCATCGCCCAGCTCTTCGAGCCTGTCGAGGGACATCATCGAGCCGATGTAGGTCCACAACCGCGTGTTGGCGCGAGCGGTCTCGTCTGCGAGCAGGTATGGGATGAGGACCCGAAGCTCAATGTCTGAGAGTTCTCCGGTCGCCGCGGTGACGGCCTCGATGGCCTCATTCGAGAGCCCGAACCTGAGAAGTTGAGCCGAGCGACGCAAGCGTAGGGCAGCGTCCGGAGTGAACATCTCGTCGGTAGTTTCTTGGAAGGTGGCAAGGAACTGCTCGGTGAGAGCTCCCTCTCCCCCCGGTGGTGCAGCACTCTGCGCAAGGCGCCCTACGTCCTGTGGAGTCAAGAGTCCACGGCCACCTTTGAGGAGGTTTGTCTGCACCAGACGCAGCAGTGGAGCTTCGTCCTGACCGTACGGTCCGGGGTGCTGAGCGCTGAACGGTGTCGCCATGTCCGCCAGCGAGACCATGTCGGTCACGAGTATGCGGTCCACCTCACGGGCGCGCTCCCGCAATGGGCTCGGCCCAGCGGAAGGCTCGTTGAATGCGGTAAGGGACAGGACAACGGGCGCCTGGCGGGCCAGGCTGAGCACCTCGACCTCGGTCACGTCTGGTCGAAGATCATTCCTTAGGAAGATCGGGCGCTCGGCACGCCGGCCGGCGTCGTTCCACTCCAGGACAAGGTCCGGCATGTACGAGTGATTGAAATAATTCGTGAGGACGATCTTGGCATCGGGACTAAGCGAGGTGACCTCTTGCGCAACTGCCTGTTTCACGCCAGTGACGATGTCGTCCGCGTTGTTCGACGCCATCGCCGACCGGATCCGCTCGGTCACAGCAAGGCTGCGGGTGTTCACTTCATGCCCTTCCGGTTGAGCGTGCCCTCCACCAGGGCCAACTCCTGTGGGGTAAGCATGAAGTCCTCCTGACGCCGGTTGACTACGAACACTTCAACCCGGGCGGCGACTTTAGCCAACACGTCGACGTTGATCTTCTCGCCGCCGAGCGCAGCCGGGTGATGATCCTCAAGCGCCGTTTTGATCCGCTCTGCCGTGGTCAGACTCGACCAATCGGTCGAGTTGAACGGCATTCGCGTGATCCACCAGAACTCGCGACGCGCGTCCTCCCCGTCCTTGAGGTCCTTCGCCGTAATGCTGTACGCGTTGGCGAGGAACTCCCAGAACTCTTTTCCTTGCTTTCCGCCCACCGAGTCGTAGCCCTTCGACTCGATGTACAGGGGTATCTTTGGGCTCCCGTGAATCCACCCAAACAGGTCGTAGACCTTCTTCTCCCCATCAAGGCGCCGTAGCGTGCAGATTGGCGCATTATGGTATGCATCGAATGGAAGCTCGATCCAGGTCGTGCTCTCCAGCCAGCGCTTCGCCAGGTCGGCGCCATCGATACCCTTCTGCTGCACCGACTCTGCCGCTGACATCCCAATACAATAGTCGACCGTAAGTGATCATTAATATCCGCTGAGTGTCCTGAACGATGTCCTCCCGCTTCTCGCCGAACGGCGACCAGGTCGCGGCGACGCCCGCTGCATTGCCGGGCGTCGGCTGCTTGACGCCGCCGACATCGCCCGACTTGAGGGGTGCATCGACGCCGAGAGTTCGGCCGCCGGGTGTACCACGCGTTGGCCAACGTCTCGGAGTCGAAGCGCCGACTGCGGGACTCATTGCCGTCGACGGACTCCGGCGGCCGAGGCGGCGGCCGTGCTAAACATTTCGCCGATTGCCGCCCCGCGTTGGTGCTGCTTGCTGACGGCGCAGCCAAGCCCATTGAGTTGGTTGAGGTTGGCGAAGCTGTGCTTACGACAGATCCAATCAACGGTACGACTGAGGTTCATACGGTTACGCAAGTCCATGTAAACGACGACAAAGAGTTCACTGATCTCACGATTTCGGCCGATGGTCGCAGATCTGGCAGTATCGGGTGGGGTGCGCCAATACCGCACGTTGACCCGCCGATCCAGCCGGTCGGGCGCAGGCGCTCAGGCCGGGAGCTGGCGTGTCCCTCAGCCTGTTTATGGGCGGCCCGTGTCACGCAGGAACGTCTGCAGTCGCTGAAGTGTCGGCTCGGTGATGTCGGGTAGGCGAAGGTCACCGCGAAGCGGGTCGAGGCCGGCGACGTACTGTTCCGCCCACGTCAACCACTGCTGTGCCGCGGCGACGTCGTCGCCGGCGGCAGCACGGTCGGCGACCTCGGCGCGGAGCGCATCGAGAAACGCGGCTGCCTGCGGGACGAGGCGCCATCGCCGTACCTGCTCGTGGAAATGTTCCGCACGCTGCGCCTCGAGGCAGGCGGCACGGGCCTGCTCAGTCGCCGCCTGCCGGCGGCGCTCCTCGTCGCTGCGGGCACCGTTGTCGTTGTCGCGCCGGCAAATGGTCAACTCGCGTTCGGCGGCGGCGAGGTCTTCATGGCGCAGCCCGAGCGCTTCGCCGATCCGGCAGCCGCTGTCATACAACACCGCGAACAACAACCGATCCCGCAGATGCTCGCAAGCATCCAGAATCGCCTGCACTTCTGCGGTGGTCAGCACCCGCGGCAGTTTCCTCGGCACCTTCAACGCGATCGTGCGCCGCGCCACCGGCGCGCCTTTGCTGATGTGATGCAGAAATGCGGCCACGACCGCGGGCATGGGGGCACTGTCGGAAGCGCGGATGACCGACGCGTTCGAGCTGCCGGGCGATCATTCTGCATTGGCCGTCGTCCGGGCCATGCGTGAGTTCGACGCGCAGCTCGCGGCCTGTGCTCGATGGCTCCAGCGCCCCGGTAGGCACGTCGTCCTGGCGGACCTCTTGGAGCAGTTCATCGGTGACTTCTACGACGAGCACGGTCGGCGCGTCGGTGCGGGCCGGTCGCCGTCATCTCGCTCAGCGGGCGGCTTACCGGTGTCGCGTTGTTACGGTGGGGTGAGAGCCTCCGTGGTGTCCTCCAAAAATTTCCATGGGGAGGTGGGCGACCGCTTGCCTCCCCATGGAAATAGGTGCTTCTACTTGTCGATGTTCCTCGCAAGCAACCGGCCCAGCCAGCCCAGGCGCCGATGAGCGCCGCCTCGACCGTCCTGTTCGGCGGCGATGGTCACCGCTGGAGCCGCGTGACTCGAGGAACGTTCGTCTAGTGCTGCCGGGTCGTCGTCGATGAGTGCGCGTAGGGCAGCCTGCACCCGCTTGTGCTGGAAGGTCAGCCGGCGCAGCACGGTGCTCCATTCGGTGATGTCGCTAGTGGGCAACCCGCACGCGGTCAGGTATGCCTCGACCATCTCTGCCCGCAGCGTGATCTTGCCGACGAGCATGTCGGAGATGGTGGTCTTGCTAAGTTTGCCGGCCGAGAGGTCTGCCACTTGCCGCAGGCTCAGCCGCCGTTCCCTGCGGAGGGCGGACAGTAGGTCGCGGAAGTCTGCCAGATCTGTGACGTATCGGAGCTGCATCGCCGTCGTCGGCGACGTCGCAGAGATGTTGACCTGCGTGGTCGGCAGTATCGCGGTGTCTGGGCGCACCGCTTGGTTGACCTCCTCCCATCGGTCCTGCCAGCGTCGCAACTCAAGCTCCGGAGTGTTGCAGGCGCTCAGGAAGGCGCGCGTCACGTCCCAGGTGGGCAGGCGTCGGCCGGCGGCAGCCTGGGACAGCGCGGCCGGTGAGTAGTGCGCTCGCGTGGACATCACCCGGTAGGTCGGCGTGCCAGCGTCAATCCTCCGCTCGCGCAAGGCGCACGCGAACGTGGCTACAGGCCCGGAGGTCGGGTCGATCGGGAGTTCAGGCCGTCCGGGCATCGCTGTTTCCCTGGCTGTTCTCCTGATCGAGTGGCGGGTCGAAGGGGTCGTCCTTCGGGGCCGGCAACGAGATGACGGACCTGGTGTCCGTGTTCTCGTTGTCGGTGCGGGTGAAGCTCAGCAGGCGACGGACGAACTCGCCGACAAGCGTGATCACCCCCGTTCCCGCAGCGAAGCCCATCTCGGGAAAGCCCATCTTGGCGGTTACGATGGCGAAGGCCATCAACAGCAGCATGGTGAGCAAGATGATGGTCATGACGGTGCTGCTCGGTGGTCGGCCGGTGCGGGGCCGGCCGCCGCCGTCGCGCTGGTGTGCAGACATCGGTGCCTCTCGGTTGGTGGCCGGTGACCGCACAACAGCGGTCACCGGCCTGACATGTGGATTTCGCCCGATCCGCACTACTGGCCGTATATTCCCGGGATGGCGCCCGGGTGCTTGGCGCAGACGCGGAGGTGGCTGACCAGCGTCTCGTTCGCGCGGTCCACCAAAAAGGTGAACTCGCGGGGGATCGTTCCGCAGGGCAGGTCAGCCGTCTGTCATTCTGCCAGCCGCAGACGGGTGAACGCGTGGCGGAGTTGATGGGCGCGATGCTCACCCCGAGCACCATCGACTTGTTTAGCGCTGGCCGTCTGACCATTGCCGAGGGGATTGTTTACATTCCCGGACAGGGGTTTGTTCACATAGTCCGGAGAATCCGTTGCCGGACAGTCAGTAAACAAGTTTGATGGACACGGTGGTGTGATGCGGTGTACGGGCCACCCGGGACCGCTGCCGCTTACCACGGTGCCTCTCAATGACATGTGGTGACGCCGAGGTGACGGGGACCGCGCGTATGGCAACGTTGCGGTCCCCGTAATTCTGCCCAGCTCATTGCGGTACGGCTCACGCCGATCTAGCGGCCGAGGTCGATGTGTAGCTTTCGGGCTTGCGTGCTCGACCTGCATCGCCCTCACCGTGCAGGTGCGCCGGGGCAACGTGCGCGGTGGTCTTATAGGGCCACTGACCAGCTTTCTGCATGCTGCGTGCATCAGGTCGGCGGCTGGCGGATCCCCTCCCCGGTAGGGGAATGGTCAAACTCCCGCGCCGGCCCGCGTCTTTCTCAAATTGTGATCAATGCGCCGGTCGGAACACCCGTACGACGGCGACCTACAGTAGTGGCGCAGTAACGATCATGATGCCGATGGTGATCGCCATCCGGTCGGCGCTGGTCAAACCCAGGTTGGGCAGCTGCTCATCGTCATCAACAGCAGGCCGTCCATGTCGACCTCCTGCTTGCTCGAGCGGGTGTACGAGGCTGAGACCGCGAGAACGCCGGCAGGTGCGCGACCATGGGCGGTCGCACTTGTGATCATCGCGACGGCCATCACCTCCACGCGCGGCGACTTTCGCTGTGGGCTGGCACGACATGACGAGCCGGGTCGCGGAGCCATCGGCTGCCAGTTGCAGGGCGGCGGGGGTGTATCGCCGATACGTGGGGCAGCTGCCTTCGAGACCGTCGGTGCCACGCCGATCACCCACATTGCGAACTTCGCGAATCTCACGTCTCCTATCGCACGGATGGCGGTGCTGGCGGGCAGCCATAGCGCCGACGAGCACGCTGTCGGGACCCACACAATGACCAGCTCCAGCTCCTTGGTCAGCTGACCCAGGTCGTGATCATGGGCTGCCGCCGCGAACACGGCGCTAGCCCATCTGATCCCGACCGTCGGCAGGAGTCACCACTTGCTCGTCTTCCGGCCGCCCGACACGCGTCATTGACAAAGCACCAGGCCGGTTGCGGTCCTCCGAGAACCGGGAGGCCACCTACAGCTTCATCTCGATGAGCAGCATGGTGGGCGGGCAGCGCGTTGTGCGGCTGATGCCCGGTTCTCGATGCCTATCCAAGCGATGCAGTAGATCGAAGCTCAACGAGCAGATCGACAACGGCCAGGTGACGAGGTGGGGCAGTTCGGCTGTGCGGGCGGCGGCCGAAACGGCTGCAACAGCACGACTCAACCGCCGTGATGCGGCGCCGCAGCACGCCGCATCACGAGACCTCCAGATTGTTCCGTGATCGCCCCGACACACCCTGCTCCGAGTCGTGCCCTCCGGGCCGCTGGGCCGGCGCCAGCGGGACCCGGTTCGGCTGGGCGGCCGCCGCAGCATCGACGCGGCGGCGCCATTGCCAGCGAGTGAGGCGCCACCGTGGCCACGACCGGACCACGGCCCACCAGCCCTGCTTTCGGTCCGGGTCAACCACCTCGGTCATCGGGATGCCAGCGGCTCCGGCGTCTTCCAACGGCTGCTCTTGCTGCGGCTCCGGGTTGCTCGTTGCCCGTTGCCACCCGAGCGTCCACTCCTTGTCATGAGGGTGGAATGTCTGCTCGTCGAAGGTGCCGGCTCCACAGGCGTGCAGGATGAGGGCGAAGACACGGTCGGTCAGCGCGACGCGGCCGGTCAGTGCGTCGAGCGCCTCACGATCCAGCAGGTATGGCGGTACACCGACGCGGTGGACGTCCCACGTACGGGCGGACAGGTCCCAGCCGAGCTGAATGATCTGGTCATTGAGCGCCCCAACGATCTCGTGCAAGGTGTTGGCGCTGAAGAGCGTCTCGGGTGGTGTCGGCCCGGGGATGCTCGCCACCACAACCTCGTCAACGAGCACTGAGCGCTCGTCTGTCTGGCCGACCGAGGCCAACTCCGCACTGGGCACCCGCCTGGCCGCGGTCTTCGCGGCGTGCTGGGCAACGTTGCGGTCGTACACCACGCGGGCCTGCGTCAGGATGTCGCTGTCCGGGTCGACACCGACCTCCTCGGCGTGCTGACGCATCGCCGCCTGCAAGTCGATGGCGTGCTGGTCTGCGTAGCGCTGTACCGCTTCGACATAAAGCCGCATCGAGTCCCACTGGATGACGCGCTGACCCGAGGCGTGCTGAGACAGGGCATTTTGCTTGACGAAGGCGAGTGTTGCGAGTGTGCGGTATGCGGGACCGCCGACGAGGCGACGCACCAACCGAAGGTATTCGGCGATGAGCCGGCCCGGGGCGTCCTCCGGGATCGGCTTCTCCTTGGTGTTGGACATCAGCGTGCGCGCCGCCGGGTCCGGCTGGCGAAGAGGCCAACCACCTCGCAGGGTCGTCGGCGAAGCCGAAAGTGTGGCCGCCCCGGGTGCTGCGGGCGAACATGACGGAGCGTCGGACGGGGGGCTTCGGACAACGATGGCCTCACAACACTCGGGTGGCGTCCCAAACATGGGGGTAAGGGACGGACACGAACGGGACTCAGGGGCACGCTGGTCGACGCCCATCGACCGGTAGCTACTGCGCGCTAGCAGGATTTTGCCATCCTTGTCGCTCGGTCACGTCAGTTTCACCCATTGGTAACGGTCAGACTTGCGTCGCATTACATCCATCCCGATATGTTGTGATCTTGACTGCACTTGACCGACCGGGCGGCAGGGGGATGGTTGTCACGCAGTGTATTGAACGGCCGTTCGTCAGGCGGGCTGCGTGGTCAGCCATTGGTCAGAGGTCGACCCCCGCTCTTGCGCATGATCACCACTGCCACGTTGAGTACGTTCTGTTACACCTTGTAGCTATCGGACGGCTATCGAGGGCAATGATCGCTAAGACGGTCTCGCAAGGACTCAGGGGACCCGAAGTGGTCGAACGGCTCCTCGCGCCCACGAGGAGCCGTGCCAAACGGCTCGCCGCGAATTTCCGCGAACCGCAAATCCCGACTTCACGCCACAGCGGGCTTGGCGTGCGACGTCGCGCGCCAAGCCCGCTGTGGTGCGATTGTTGGAGTGCGAGGGCGCCGGTGCCTCTGTGGCGGCACCGTCGAACCTGCCGAACCGGCCATGATCACCGGACAGGAGGTCGAGCCGCCCTCCCGGGCGACGCTCCTGGCCCGTTCGCCCGGGAGTAGATGCAGAGGATTGCCCGCCGGCGTCGGTACCTGTTTGCTGGTGTGGCCCGCAACAGGTGTGCGGGCGTGAAATGACGAAGCCTCCCATATTGGGAGGCTTCGTCGGCGGGCCCGCGCCAACGGGTGCTCCGCCTTGGCGTTCCGCGCGCCTATCCGGGTCATGGCAAGCGTGGGGAACTTCGGGCACCGTCTGCCCTGCCAACCATCATGACCCTAGGTTCCTTCCGGATACCTTCCGATTTCCTACCGGTGACTCTGTGCCATCTTGACAGACAGCCCTACTCTACTCCCGGATCTTGTGCAACGATTCCCAGGATGCATCGGTGCGACGCCAATAAGCAGCGATGATCGAAGTCCTATCCGGGTCAATAGAGTGAGGGAACGGCACGTCCCGCTGCTGCGGGGTCGCGTCGGCTTCCCGTGCGGAGAGGGGATCTGTGGAATCGTTGTCGTTCGCCAACGGTGGTCTGGGACGCCAGCCACCTAACCTTCCCGGGGCAGGTGCCGGTTCTGCCGACCGCGGTGGCTACGCAGGGTTCGTAGCGGTGCTGATGGTGCTCGGCGAGCTAGCGTTCACGTTTGCGGGCATTCGGTGGGCCGGCCTGGATGTGCCCGGTGCCCTCCGGGCGGCCACCGGTGCCACGGCCCTCGGCCTGACGGCTGTCTACGGAAGATCCGTCCTGCTGAGTATCGGCCGTTTCCTGAGGCAATGATACGCCCAGAACAGTTGCCCAACCGTCGTTGCTCGGGTGCCGGGGTTGATTCCGTCGTCCGATCTTGATCGCCATCGAGTGGCGCAGCTCGCCTTGGTTCGGATGAGCTACGCCACTCGATGGCCAGACTCCCTTAGGCTCATCGCCGGCGCTGGCCCCCTCGAAGCACCTGGAATGGCATTGCATCTGGGCGCTTCGAGAGATCTTCTGTAGGCGTGCCATAGCAGGTGTGGAGCACAGCATGAAGTACCGCATCCTCGGTGAGTTGTCCGTAGGCAGAGAAGGTCGCGATATGCCCCTGCCGGGTGGTACCCGGCTAGCAGTGCTCGGCACACTACTCGTCAATGCAAACCAGCCGGTTCGATCTGCAGAGCTGATGCGCGCCGCCTGGGGCGACATTCGCGTGGGAGATACCCAGCTGCACAAGGCGATTGCGGACCTGCGCAGACTGCTGAATGGCGCTGACCAGCGCAACGTTCTGCTGACGCACCCGCGTATCGGGTACGAGCTGCGGATCGAAGCCGACGACCTAGACAAGATCCTGTTTGAGCGGTTCATCCGTGAGGCGGGCGAAGCCGGCTCCATTGGTCGGCCCGAAGATGAGGTCGACCTGCTGCGCAAGGCGTTGCAGCTGTGGAGCGGGCCGCTTGCACTCCCTGGGATCACGGAAGGCCCGCTTCGAAGGTATGCCGCGGAGCTGGAGCAGCGGCGCAGACGGGCGGCGGCACGGCTGTTCGAGCTGGAACTCGCCGCAGGCCGGAGTGACCGGATCCTCGACGACGCCGCGACCATCGCCGGCTATTACCCGGATGACCAACGACTGTGCGAGCTGTCGATGATCGCTCTGTACCGCGGCGGGCACACCATGGAAGCGCTTAAAGTGTATGACCGGCATCGCACCGCCTTGGACGTGTCAATTGCCGCTGCGCCCGACCCCGTCGTACGCGAACTCGCGTATGCGATAGCAGGCCGAGACGAGTCCAAGGTCGCCCGCTATGCCGAGGCGCTCGTCTTGAAGTCGGTCGCAGCACGCGCCGCTCCGGCCGTCACCCCGCGGCAACTGCCGCCTGCCCCCGCCGACTTCGTCGGCCGAGACGCCCATCTCGACATGGCACACCGGCTGTTGACCCGCGAACCACAGGCCACCGTAACGGTGGCGGTCATTACCGGCCCGCCCGGGATCGGAAAGACCGCCCTTGCCATACGGGTAGGACATCTGGTCCGCGAGCACTATCCCGACGGTCAGCTCTACATAGATCTCGAAGGGACCACAAATCCGCCAGTCAGGACCGCAGAGGCGCTGGCGCAGTTGCTGCGGGCACTGGGGGTATCCGACTTGCCCGAGCACTTGGGCGAGCGGGCTGCGCTGTTCCGGAGCCTGGCCGCAGGGCGACGCCTGTTGTTTGTATTCGACGACTCGGCCGATGAGGAACAGGTTCGCGACCTGATTCCGGGGAGCCCGGAGTGCGGGGTGCTGATTACATCTCGTATACGCCTTCCGGGCTTGGAGTCCGCTCATCACCTGCCGCCCCTCGAGCCGCTCGACCAGGAGTCGGCCGTCGAACTGTACACGCGAGTGGTCGGCCGCTCTGGAGTAAACAGCCGGGCCGAGCCACAGGCCACGGCGCGGATCGTTGAGGTGTGCGCCGGATTGCCGCTTGCGCTAGGCCTGGCGGGTGCGTTGCGCGGGCAATACCAAGGCCATGGCGGTGCGCTGCTGGCTGATCGGCTAGCCGACCAACCGCTGCAAGGGTTGGAATATGGCGGCCGCAGCGTCGCACGCACCATCAACGCTGGGATCGAGCGACTCGACGAGCTGGCCAGGACGCTGTTTTTCGGGCTTGGCCTGACGCCCATGCCCGATGTGGGGCTCTGGACCGCCGCAGCGGTACTCGGTGACATGAGAGTGGATCCCACCGACAGCTTGTTGACGCTGGCAGCGTCGCATCTCCTCCAGCCCGCTGGGCTGGGCATGCGATACACCTTCCACAGCCTGATCCGCGAGTATGCCCATAGTCAGCTGGAAATTCGGTACCCAACCCAAAAAGAGCGCCTCAACGTGCAGCGGCGGGTATACACAGCGCTGCTGACCCTCGCTCGCCGAGCACATCGCGGCATCTGCATCGGTGATGCCGAAGAGCTGCACGGCGATGTCGCAGACTGGGCTGCGCCGCCTAGTGTCCTTAGCGAGCTTGACCAATCTCCGCTCGACTGGTTCGAAGTCGAACGGCCGAACCTCCGCGCTGCGGTCGTACACACTGCCGAACTCGGATTGACCGAATGGTGCTGGGATCTGGTGATCACTGCGCACGATTTCTACGCCGCCCGCGGGTATTTCGACGATTGGCTTTTTACAAGCCAGGTAGCGTTGGCAGCGTGCAGGAGAGCAGGTGACACGCGAGGTGAGACGGCGATACTCACAACCACGAGCCGGTCAGCGTTCCTAGCAACTGGCCAGATCAGTCCGACCGACAGGGAGGCATCTGTCAAGCCCCGGGTTTGGTGGAGAGTTAGTTAGCTGGTTTCCAGAGTTGCGGTGACCGGCTGGGTCATTGCGTGTAGTGCTTTGTAGTCGGCGGGTGGGACGTGCCCGAGTTCGCCGTGCAGCCGTCGGTTGTTATACCAGTCGATGTACTCGACGGTGGCCATCTCCAGGTCGTCCAGGTTGCGCCACGGCCCCTTGTTTCGGACGAGTTCGGCCTTGTACAGCGAGTTGAACGCCTCGGCCATCGCGTGTCGCAGGAGTCGCCCTTCGATCCGACCGAGGCGACCGCGCCAGCCTTGGCGAGCCGCTGACTGTAGCGAATCGCTCGATACTGGAGTGGTGCACGAGTCCGCCCAGGTCAGCGCCCTGATGCTGGCGGCGCCAGATCGCCATCTTCAACGCGTCCAATGCCAGATCGGTGTAGAGACTGGTGGACACCTGCCAACCGACGATCACGCGAGAGAACACGTCGAGGACGAACGCGGTGTACACCCAGCCCACGCTGGTACGCACGTAGGTCAGATCGGCAACCCGCAGCTGGTTCGTGCCTGCCGCGGTGAAATCTCCTTTGACCAGGTCAGCAGGCCGGTCGGTCTCGGTGGCCGGCCGGGTCTTGCGTGGTGGGTTGTCACGCCGCAGCCCGCGCAGCCCGACCGCACGCATCAGCCGCTCGACCGTGCACCGGGCCATCCGCACACCGCGCCGGTGCAGCTCGTGCCGGATCTTGCGGGCGCTGTAGACGCCGTAGTTCTCCGCGTGAATCTGCTTGATCAGCACGGTCAGTTCCTCGTCGCGCCGGGTACGGGCCGAGGCCGGACGGTTTTGGCGGCGTAGTAGGTGGACGGTGCGATCTGGTGCCGACGTGCCTTCGAGGGCCTGCAGGATCGGCTGGACACCGTGCTTTGCTTCTGGGAGCCGACGAACGCGACCTTCATCGCGACGGCAGGTCCAACTCGGCCGCGAAGGAAGACGCCGCGGACTTCAAGATCTGATTCGCCCGCCGCAGCTCACGCACCTCGCGCTCCAGCGCGGCGATCCGTTCCGCGTCGCTGCTGGTCGTGCCCGGCTGCTGCCCGGCGTCGGTCTCAGCCTGCTTCACCCACGTGCGCAACGCCTCCGGGTGAACCCCGACCTGATCCGCGATCCGCCGGATCGCCCGACCGCGGACGCCGGGTCCCGGCGAGCCTCGACCACCAACCGGGTCGCACGCTTGAACGGCGTTGAACCGCAGGTCGGAGGCTTGATCGAGGGTGACAACCTTCCGTGTCCGTTCCCTGAACACTTCTGGGATGTGGAAGAGCCCCGCAGGTCACGTCTGACCTCGGTGAGCCGTTCGGCGACGGTGAGTACTTCTGAGATGTGGAGGTCCCGTTCCCATAGGTGACTGCTCCTCGATCGTGGAGGTGCTCGTTGCTGTGGGCATGCGCCTGGGGGTTCGTGGTTGGAGCGTGCCGGGGCGGTGCGCGGTCCGGCTACTCGTTCGTGCGGGAAGGTTGTTCGCGGGTTCGCTTGTTTGATCGTCGTTGTTGGATGCCGTTTGTTGTTCGTGGGCGTCGTGGCGGTTGGGTGTGTCTGCCTGTTCGAGGGTTGTGCCGCAGGGTGCGCTGCCGGTTACGGTCAGCTTTTCCCGATGTGTTGGACGGTGGTGGCGTGGTGGGTTTGCTGTTGCGGGCGGTCGATGTGGTCGGTCGTTCCCGGTGGCGGTGGCTGCTGACCGACGAGCGTTCCGGCGCCGCGCTGGCCGATCACCCGGTCGATTTCGGTGCTCTTGCGGGTGATCGTGAGGCGGAGGCGTTTCGGGATTTGTATCGGTTCCTACGGTGGAATGCGGTGCCGGATCGGCGGGTGGAGTCGGAGGCGGCGTGGGTCGACCGTCTCGGTCAATGGATCGGTGAGCGGATTCTGGGCCGTTCGGTGGGTGCGGCGATTGCGGCGGCGGCGCCGGTGACGGTGCGGGTGCGGGTCCCGGATGCGGTGGGGTTTTTGTTGTATGCGCCGTTGGAGTTGGCGTATGTGGGTGGGGTGCCGTTGGCGCGTCGTGGTGATGTGAGCTTGGTCTTCGAGGTCGGTGAGCCGTCGGTTGCTGGCGCGAGGGTTCCGGGCGCGGCGGATGCGCCTGTGGCAGGCCCGTTGCGGATGTTGGCGGTGTTCAGTTTGCCGACGCGGAGTTCGGTGTTGGCGTTGCGGCGGGAGCGGTATGAGCTGGCCCGGCAGGTGCGTGCGCTGGCGGCCCGGTCGCGGCGGATGATCGCGTTGGAGGTGTTGCAGTACGGGGTGACCCGCCAGTCGCTCGGCGAGCGCATGGCGTTCGGGGGCGGCCCGGATGTGTTGCATCTGTCTGGGCATGGTGGCAGCGGTGTGGTGCTGTTGGAGGCTGAGGACGGCAGCGCGGACACGGTCGAGGCGACGGATCTGGTGCGGTTGTTGCGACCGGCGCGGGGCCGGTTGCGGTTGGCGGTGTTGTCGGCGTGTCAGTCGGCTGCGGCGACGACGGCGGAGACGCTGCGCTGGCTGCATCTGGACGAGGCCGCCGATACGGCGCAGGCGGCCGCCGACGCCGAACTGGCAGTTGCGGACGGGCCGGAGACGGTGACCGGTCTGGCCCGTCTGGTCGCCGACCAGGTGGGGTGCGCGGTGGTGGCGATGCGGTACCCGGTGGTCGACGACTTCGCCATCACATTGACCTCCGCGCTGTACGAGGGGTTGTTCAAGCTGGATCTGCCGGTGGATGTGGCGTTGCGTCGGGCGGTGCCGGTGGCGGCTGGGTCGCGGCCGTCTCCGGCGCGGCCGGCGGTGTCGATCGCCACCCCGACCCTGCTGGGCCCGGCGGCCGGGATTCTGCTGACCCCGCCGAGCGGACGGCCCCAGATCGATCCGGCCGAGGCGCGGATGGCTGCGTTTCCGCCGGAGCCGGAGCGATTCGTGGGCCGCACTGGGGTGATGATCCGGGCCAGCCGTGCTCTGGCTTCTGGTAGTGGGCTGGGTGGGGTGTTGTTGTATGGGATGGCTGGTGGGGGGAAGACGGCGTGTGCGTTGGAGTTGGCGTATCGGCATCAGGATCGTTTCGATCAGCCGGTGTGGTGGCAGGCGCCGTTGCGGGAGGAGGAGTGGCCTATCGCGTTGACCAGCCTCGCCCTGGCGTTGGAGGCCCAGCTCGGTGACCGGGGCTTCACCATGGTCGACAAGGTCGGCACAGCGGACGGGTTGCGGCGGTTCCTGCCCCGGCTGGCGGCGCTGCTGCGCGACAACGGTCTGCTCATCGTGTTGGACAACTTGGAGACGCTGCTGACTGCGGATGGTGGGTGGCGGGACCCGCGGTGGGCCGACCTGATCACCACTCTTGCCGGGCATGGTGGTGAGTCCCGGGTGGTGTTGACCAGCCGTACTCCGCCGGTTGGGTTGTCGGTGGGGGTGTTGGTGGAGGCGGTGCATGCGTTGTCGCGGGATGAGGGGGTGTTGCTGGCGCGGGAGTTGCCGAATCTGCGCCGGCTGTTGCACGCTGAACCCGGTCCCGAACGCACTGCGGTAGAGACGGATCGGGCGCGGGTGCGGCGGGTGCTGCACCTCGTGCAGGGCCACCCCAAGTTGTTGGAGTTGGCCGATCGGGCTGCAGCGGACCAGGTGACCCTGGCGCGGCATCTCGACGCCGTCGAGCGTGCCACCGCCAGCGGGCAGGATGGCAGTGGCCAGGCTTTGGCGGCGTTTTTCGCCGAGGGTGAGTCGGCTCTGGACGATGCCGGGTTCATGCAGGTGCTGGCCGGTTGGACCACCACTGCCATGTACACCCTGCCGGATGCGCCCCGGTTGCTGCTGCAGTTGCTGGCCGGCGCCGAGGACGAGGACCGGTTCTCGGTCGTGGCCGAGCCGGTCTGGCCTGGGCTGTGCTGGCGATTGGAGCTGGCCGATCCTGCGCCGGTCTTCGTCGGCACGCTGGCGCCGCTGCTGACCGCTGCTCTGGTGGAGCAGGTAACCATCAGGGACATCGACGGTGATGGTGACGGTGATGCGGTGTCGGTGCGGCGGTTCCGGTTGCATCCTGGGGTGGCCGAGACCGTCCGCGCGGCCACCCCAACCGGCGTGCGCACCGCCATCGACACCGAACTCGCCGCGTTCTGGACCGGCCTCATCCGGGCGCAGCAGGAGCAGCAGGGTGATGAGCTCACCCAGGCGGTGGTGCGGGCTGGGCTGTCCGCCGCACCCTACTTGCTCCGCCTCGCCGAATGGGGCAACGCCGCGTGGGCGGTCGATCAAGCCCTCGTGCGCGACGTCACGGCGGGGGTCGCCCAGGTCGCCGCCGCCCACCTGCGCCGCATCGCCGCCGCCACCGGCAAACCCGACGACCTGGCCACGCTGGGCCGTGCCGTCATGCGGGTGGACGTGGTGGAGGGTGAGCGGCTGCTGCGCACCGTCCTGGCCCAAGCCGTCGCAGCGGACGACCACCGGCTTGCCGCTGCTGTCGCCTGGGAGCTCGTGAACCTGTGCAGCGGTTCGGGGCGGCTGGGTGAGGCGCTCGACCTGGCTGACCAGGCCGCCGAGCACAGCCGCCAGGCCGGACTCGGCCGCTGGTCCCAACTGGCCGACAAGGGGCAACGGCTGCAAATCGTCTACCTGCTGGGCCAGCCGGAGCAGGTTCTGACCGAGGTCCGCCGACTCATCGCCGAGATGGACCAACTCCCGCCCCAACGCGGCGCCGACGACGCGATCGACCCGTTCGCCGTGCGGGAAGTGCTGCTCAACCTCGGCGTTCACGCCGCAAGCGCCCTGCGACATTGGCAGGAGGCGCTGGACCTCAACGCCGACACCGTCGCCAGCCTGCGGACGCGGGCCGCCGGCGAGCACGCCATCGCCCTCGCCAGGTTCGCCGAGTACGGACCGCTGATCCGCCTCGGACGCCTCGACGACGCCGAGGAACTGCTGCTGTCCTGCCAGCAGGTGTTCGAGCAGCACCAGGACATCCCCGGCCTGGCTACGGTCCTCAGCGCCCGCGCCGACCTGGCCGACAAGCGCGGCCACCGTGGCGAGGCGATCAGCCTGGAGCATGCCGCGCTCCGCCTCAAATACACCTACCCTGACCCGGACGCCGTCGCTGTTTCCCACCACAACCTGGCCAACTACCTGCGTTGGACCGGCGCCGACCCGGCCGGCCAACTCGCCCACCGCCTCGCCGCCGCCATCATCAGCCAGCTCACCGGACAAACCCACGAACTCACCAGGACCGTTCGGGCGCTCGCGAGAGAGCTGCGTGAACTACCCGACACAGCGGTGCCCGCGACGCTCGCCGACCTGACCGCCACGGTCGAACAGGTGGAAGGCGTGCGATTCGCCGACCTGATCGGCGTACTGGCCGGTGACCCGGACGCCGCCCAACACGCCCTTGACACTGTGCTCCACGCCGCCCACAACCTGCCCACCGACCAGGCCTACAACCTGCAACCACTCCTGGACCAGTGGGAGCCGGCGCTCGCTGCCCTGGTCGCCGCCGTCCACGGCGACCAGGACGCGGCCACCGCCCTCGACAAGACCCTCACCGACGCTGCCGCCAGTCAAGACTGGGCCGACCTCACCGCCGCGCTCCGGCGCATCCTCAACGGCGACCGCGACCCCGACACCCTGCTGACCGGCCTCGACCCGATCGACACCGCGATCGTCACCCGCGCCCTGGACGCCGTCACCGGCCGCATCACCCTCCACCCCGCCGAAACCCCGAACCCCGACCCGGCAACCCGAGAGCCGTGGCGCGCCATCATCGCCGCGGTCGTCGGCGCCGCCCACGGCGACCACACCGCCGCAGCCACCATCGACCCCGTCCTGGACGACTTGGCCAGCCGCGAGGAGTGGGCGGCGCTCGCCGCCGCACTGCGCCACATCATCGCCGGCCAACGCGACCCGAACACCCTCCAGACCGACCTGGATGCCACCGACACCGCCATCACCACCGCCGTCCTCACCCAACTCACCAACCCAACCAACCCAACCGACACCGACCAGCCCCGCCCATAAACCCTCAGACCACCATCGACTCCCGGCAGGACCGTGGAAAGACGCCGATGCCGGGGAACGCACGCTCCCCGCGTTGAGGACGTTGGTACTGGTGAAGACGGTGCCGCCGCTGCACTACGGGAGCACGTCACAATGACACAGCACCCACAAGCGATCACGCCGATCGCTGTGCTCCCCGAACCGGCCACCAGCACGGACCGTCTGATGGGTGCAACCAACGGGCGTCAACGGCGCTGAACGGTCGACAACGGTCGCCGACTGCACCCGGTTGACCTGCTGGAACGCTGTTTCGGCAGGTCAACCGGCCAGTCCGGGCAAAGTTGACACGGAGGTTGTCGCTCAACCGCGCCGAACAGCGCTCAACGGCGTTGAACGGCGTTGAACCGCAGGTCGAAGGTGTGATCGAGGGTGACAACCTTCCGTGTCCGTTCCCCGAACACTTCTTCGTTACGGAAGTCCGGTCTGAGTCGCGTCATCGAGTCGTGTGGGGCGACAACTTCCTACGTGACCGCGGCCCGCTCAGCGGTGTTCTCCGCATTGCAGGCGACGGGGTTGTGACGACTTCCGGGGTGTGGAAGAGCCCGGCAGGTCACCGCTGACCTCGGCGAACTGTTGGGCGACGGTGTGCGCTTTCGGGATGTGGAAGTCCCGCTCCCATGGGTGATCGCTTCTGGATGGTAAAAGTGCTCGCTGCGGTGCGTCCGTGACAGTCGTACGTGGTGGTTCGGTGTGTCGGTGTGATGTGCCGTTCGGGTGCCGGTTTGTACGCGGGTGTTCGCTGGGTTCGGTTGGTTGATCGTCGGTGTTGGATGTCGTGCGGTTGGGTGGTTCTGTCCGTTCGAGGGTTGATCGGCACGGTATTCCCCCGGTTACGGTCAGTCTTTCGGGCTGTCTCGGACGGGGGCGTGTGGTGGGTTTGCTGTTGCAGGCGGTCGAGGTTGTCAACCGTTCCAAGTGGCGGTGGCTGCTGACCGACGAGCGTTCCGGCGCCGCGCTGGCCGATCACACGGTCGACTTCGAGGCCCTCGCTGGTGACCGAGAAGTGGAGCCGTTCCGGGATCTGTATCGGTTCCTGCGGTGGAATGCGGTGCCGGATCGGCGGGTGGAGTCGGAGGCGGAGTGGGTCGACCGCCTCGGTCAGTGGATCGGGGATCGGGTTCTCGGCGAGGCGATCACCGCGGCGATCGCGGCGCGGGCGCCGGTGACGGTGCGGGTGCGGGTGCCGGATGCGGTGGGGTTTTTGTTGTATGCGCCGTTGGAGTTGGCGTATGTGGGTGGGGTGCCGTTGGCGCGTCGTGGTGATGTGAGCCTGGTCTTCGATATCGGTGAGCCGTCGGTTGCTGGCGCGACAGTTCCGGTTGCGGCGGATGTGCCAGTGGGTCGGTTGCGGATGTTGGCGGTGTTCAGTTTGCCGACGCAAAGTTCGGCGTTGGCGTTGCGGCGGGAACGGTATGAGCTGGCCCGGCAGGTGCATGCGCTGGCGGCCCGGTCGCGGCGGATGATCGAGTTGGAGGTGTTGCAGTACGGGGTCACCCGCCAATCGCTCGGTAAGCGCATGACGGCCGGGGGCGGTCCGGATGTGTTGCACCTGTCCGGGCATGGTGGCAGCGGGTTGATCCTGTTGGAGGCGGAGGACGGCAGCGCGGACACGGTCGAGGCTGCGGATCTGGTGGGGTTGTTGCGGCCGGCGCGGGGCCGGTTACGCCTGGCGGTCTTGTCAGCATGCCAGTCTGCCGCGGCCACGACAGCGGAGACGCTGCGGTGGCTGCATCTGGACGAGGCTGCTGACGCAGCGCAGGAGGTCGCTGACGCTGAACTGACCGCTGCCAAGGGGCCGGAGATGGTGACGGGTCTAGCCAGCCTGGTCGCTGACCAGGTGGGATGCGCGGTGGTAGCGATGCGCTACCCGGTGGTCGACGACTTCGCCATCGCGTTGACGTCGGCGTTGTACGAGGGGTTGTTCGAGCTGGATCTGCCGGTGGATGTGGCGTTGCGTCGGGCGGTGCCGGTGGCGGCTGGGTCGCGGCCGTCTGCGGCGCGGCCGGCGTTGTCGATCGCTACCCCGACGTTGCTCGGCCCTGCGGCTGGGATGGTGCTGACCCCGCCGAGCGGGCGCCCCCGGATGGACCCGGCGGAGGCGCGGATGGACGGGTTTCCGCCGGAGCCGGAGCGGTTCGTGGGCCGCGGCGGGGTGATGATCCGGGCCAGCCGTGCTCTGGCCTCCCGTAGCGGGCGGGGTGGGGTGCTGTTGCACGGTATGGCGGGGGGTGGGAAGACGGCGTGTGCGTTGGAGTTGGCGTATCGGCATCAGGATCGCTTCGATCAGCCGGTGTGGTGGCAGGCCCCCCAGCGGGAGGAGGAGTGGCCCACCGCGTTGACCAGCCTCGCCCTCGCACTGGAAGCCCAGCTCGGTGACCGGGGCTTCACCATGGTCGACAAGATCGGCGCAACGGACGGGCTGCGCCGGTTCCTGCCCCGGCTGCGTGCGCTGCTGCGCGACAACGGCCTGCTCATCGTGCTGGACAACCTGGAAACCCTGCTCACCGCTGATGGTGGGTGGCGGGACCCGCGCTGGGCCGACCTGATCACCACTCTTGTCGGGCATGGTGGTGAGTCGCGGGTGGTGTTGACCAGCCGCATCCTGCCGGCGGGGTTGTCGGTGGGTGTGTTGGTGGAAGCGGTGCATGCGTTGTCGCGGGATGAGGGGGTGTTGCTGGCGCGGGAGTTGCCGAATCTGCGGCGGCTGCTGCACGCCGAACCCGGCCCCGAACGCGCTACCGCGGTAGTGGAGACGGATCGGGCCCGGGTGCGGCGGGTCCTGCACCTCGTGCAGGGCCACCCAAAACTGCTGGAGTTGGCCGATCGGGCCGCAGCCGACGAGGCCACCCTGGCCCGGCATCTCGACGCCGTCGAACACGCCACCACCAGCGGGCAGGACGGCAGCGGGCAGGCCCTGACGGCGTTCTTCACCGAGGGTGAGTCCGCTCTGGATGATGCCGGGTTCATGCAGGTGCTGGCCGGCTGGACCACCACCGCAATGGACACTCTGCCTGACGCGCCCCGGTTGCTGCTGCAGCTACTGGCCGGCACCGAGGACGAGGACCGGTTCTCCGGCGTGGCCGAGCCGATCTGGCCCGAGCTCTGCCGGCGATTGGAGCTGACCGATCCGGCGCCGGTCCTCGCCGGCGCGCTGGCGCCGCTGCTGACCGCCGCCCTGGTAGAGCAGGAAACCATCGGAGACGCCGACGGTGACGCGGTGCCGCTGTGGCGGTTTCGGTTGCATCCTGGGGTGGCCGAGACCGTCCGCGCCGCCACCCCAACCAGCGTGCGCACCGCCATCGATACCGTGCTCGCCGCGTTCTGGATCAGCCTCATCCAGGCGCAGCGGCAGCAGGATGGTGAGCGCACCCAGATGGTGGTGCTGGCTGGGCTGTCCGCCGCCCCCTACCTGCTCCGCCTCACCGAATGGCACACCGCCGCGTGGGCGGTCGAGCAAGCCCTGGCGCGCGACGCCACGGCGGGGGTCGCCCAGGTCGCGGCCGCCCACCTGCGCCGCATCGCCGCCGCCACCGGCGATCCAAAGTACCTGGGCACGCTGGGCCGTGCTGTCACGGGGGTGGACGTGGTGGAGGGTGAGCGGTTGCTGCGCACCGCCCTGGACCGAGCCGTCGCAGCGGGCGACCACCGGCACGCCGCTGCTGTCGCCTGGGATCTCGTGATCCTGTGCATCGGTCTAGGACGGCTGCGTGAGGCGCTCGACCTGGCTGGCCAGGCCGCCGAGTACAGCCGCCAGGCCGGACGCGGCCGCTGGACCCAACTGGCCGACCAGGCACGCCGGCTGCAAATCGTCTACCTGCTGGGCCAGCCGGAGCAGGTCCTGACCGAGGTCCGCCGACTCATCGCCGGACTGGACCAACTCCCGCCCCAGCCAGGCGCCGACGACGCGGTTAACCCGTTCGACGTGCGGGAAATACTGCTCAACCTCGGCGTCCACGCCGCCACCACCCTGGGACAATGGCAGGAGGCGCTGGACTTCAACGCCGGCAACGTCGCCAGCCTGCGTGGCCGGGCTGCCGGCGAGCACGCCATCGCCTCCGCCAGGTTCATCGACTACGGCCCGCTGATCCGCCTCGGACGCCTCGAGGACGCCGAGCAACTGCTGCTGTCCTGCCAGCAGGTATTCGAACAGCACCACGACGTCCCCAACCTGGCCAAGACCCTCGGCGCCCGCGCCGGCCTGGCCGACGAGCGCGGCCACCTTGACGAGGCGATCGGCCTGGAGCATGCCGCGCTCCGCCTCACATACACCCACCCCGACGCCGCTGCCCTCGCCGTTTCCCATCACAACCTGGCCGGCCACCTGCGAGGGGCCGGCGTCGACCCGGCCGGCCAGCTCGCCCACCACCTCGCCGCCGCCGTCATCAGCCAGCTCACCGGACAGACCCACCAGCTCACCGACGCCGTTCGGACACTCGCGAGACAGCTACGCGAACTACCCGACACAGCGGTGCCCGCGACGCTCGCCGACCTGACCGCCACCGTCGAACAGGTGGAAGGTGTGCGATTCGCCGACCTAGTCACCGCGTTAGCCGGCGACCCGGACACCGCCCAACACGCCCTCCACACCGTGCTACACACCGCCGACAACCTGCCCACCGACCAGATCTCCAACCTGTAACCACCCTGGACCGGTGGGAGCCGACGCTCGCTGTCCTGGTCGCCGCTGTTCATGGCGACCAGGCCGCCGCTGCCGCCCTCGACGAACTCCTCACCGACACGGCCGGCAGTCAGGACTGGACCGACCTCCACCCGATCAACACCGCAATCGTCACCCGCGCCCTGGACGCCGTCACCGGCCGCATCACCCTCCAACCCCTCGAAACCCCAAACCCAAACCCTGACCCGGTAACCCGAGAGTCGTGGCCCGCCATCATCGCCGCGGTCGTCGCCGCCGCACACGGCGACCACACCGCCGCAACCAATATCGACCCTGTCCTGGACGACCTCGCCAGCCGTGACGGGTGGGCGACGCTCGCCGCCACCCTGCGGCACATCATCGCCGGGCAACGCAACCGACACACCCTCCAAACCGGGCTGGACCCCACCGACACCGCCATCACCACCGCCGTCCTCACCCAACTCACCAACCCAACCAACCCGACCGACACCGACCAGCCCCGCCCATAACCCTCCGACCACCACCGACCTCCGGCAGGACCATGGAAAGACGCCGATGCCGGGGAGCGCACGCTCCCCGCGTTGAGGCGTTTGTTCTGGTGAAGACGGTGCCGCCGCTGCAACACGGGAGCACGTCACAATGACACGGCACCCACAGGCGATCACGCCGGTCGCTGTGCTCCCCGAACCGTCCACCGGCACGGACCGTCTGGTGGGTGCAACCAACGGGTATCAACGGCGCCGAACGGTCGGCAACGGTCGCCTGCTGCACCCGGTTGGCCTGCCGAAACGCCGTTTCGGCAGGCCAACCGGCCAGCCCGGGCAAAGTTGACACGGAGGTTGTCGCCGAACAGCGCTCAACAGCGTTCAACGGCGTCAAAGTGCAGGTCGGAGACGTGATCGAGGATGACAACCTTCCGTGCCTGTTCCCTGAACACTTCTCTGTTACGGAAGTCCGGTCGGAGTCGCATGATCGAGTCGTGTGGGGCGACAACTTCCTACGTGACCGCGACGCGTCCGGCGGTGTTCTCCGCATCGAGGGTTCACCCGCATCGACCCGCATCTAGGTCGGGCGTGGGGATCGGTGCTGGAAGTCGACCTCAATGGCTGATGCTTGGCGGCCGACGGTCCGAGAGCGTCGGCGTGCCCGGATGGGTAGCCTACGTTCAGTAACGATCATGTCGACGCAGGAGGATCGTCTGGTGTCGCTGACGCTGACCGCCGTTGACGTGGTGGGGCCGACCCGGTGGCGGTGGCTGCTCACCGACGAGGCCGGTGCGGCGCTCGCCGACCATCAGGTCGACCTCGACCGGGACTCCGCCGAGTATGCGGCGTTGCGAGACATGGTGGCGTTCCTGCAGCGAGACGACCAGGAGCGCACAGCGGCCGATCTTGCCGCGTGGATCGGCCGGGCGGTGTTCGGGGCGACGATCGGCGCGCGGCTCCGCGACGTCGTCGTTATCGTGCCGGTCTCGCCGGAGACGGCCTTCCTGCCGGCGTATCCGCTGGAAATGGCCACAGTGGACGGTAGATCGTTGGCCGAGCGTCGTGTGACGCTGGTCTACGGCCTGGGCTCGGCTGGACCGAAGCAGCCGGTCGGCGCGTCGCTGCGGATTCTCGCGCTGTACTCGATGCCGACCCGGCAGTTGCCGCTGGCATTGCGCCGGGAGCGCTATGAGTTGACGCGGACCCTACAGCGGCTGGCGTCGAGTTCACGGCGGGCGATCGAGCTGCGGATCCTGCAGTACGGGGTCACCCGCGAACGGTTACGGGACATCGTCGAGGAGGCGCCAGGCTGGGACGTGTTGCACGTCAGTGCCCACGGTCTGCTCGGCACACTGCTGCTGGAACTGCCCGACGGCGGCTCCGACGAGGTGTCCACCGAGGACATGATCGAGCTGCTCGCCCCGACCCGTCCGTCGCTCAAGCTGGTGAACCTCTCAGTGTGTCATTCCGGCGCCGACACCGCGGCGGAGGTCTTGCGGCGTACCGGCCTGCCCGAGGCCGACGAGGCCCGGCAGGTCGCCGACGCGGAGCGGGCCGCGACGGCTGCGCACCCGCCGACGATCGGGCTCGCGCAAGGCCTTGCCACCGAGCTCGACACCGTGGTGCTCGCCATGCGGTACGCGGTCGCGGACCGGTTCGCGGCAGAGCTCAGCGCCCAGTTGTATCCGCAGCTGTTCGCCAACCATCAGCCGGTGGCCCGTGCCGTTGCCCTCGCCCTGCCAACGGCGCTGCGGAACGCTCCGGTGGCGGCGTCCTCGGCCGCGGTACCGGTGCTGTTCGGTGCGGCGGCCGACCGGCTGGTCCTCGCCCCACCGAAGGGTGTCATCACCCTCGACCCGTACGCGGAACGGATGGCGTGGTTCGAGCCGGAGCCGCGAACGTTCGTCGGCCGCACCGCCGCCCTGGCCTCCGCGAGCGCGGCGCTGCGCCCGGACAGCGGCCGCAACGGCGTGTTGTTCCTGGGCCGCCACGGTATCGGCACCACCTCGTGCGCGTTGGAGCTGGCTTACCGGCACAAGGACTTGATGGAAGGGCTCGCCTGGTGGCGGGCACCCCGCGACGGTGACCTGCGGGACTCGCTCAAAAGTCTGGCGGACGCCTGGCAGGTGCAGCTCGATCTGCCATTCGCGGACGCCCTGGCCGGTGAGGCAGCCCTGGTCGCGTTCCTGCCGCGGCTGCGTGCGCTGCTGCAGCAGCGGTCATTGCTGCTGGTGCTCGACGACGTGGACGCGCTGCTGACCTCGGCCGGGACCTGGCGGGACCCGTGGTGGAGCAGGCTGTTCCCGGTCCTCACCGCCCACGGCGGTGACTCGCGGGTGATCCTCACCGGCAGCCTGGCACCTGCGGATCTGGACACCGGCCGGGTGCAGGTGCAGCCGGTACCACCGATGAACATGCTGGAGCGAGTCCAGGCGTTCGCCGAACGCGACGCACTCAACCGGCTGCTGCCCGCCGTCGCGGGGCCCGCCCGGTCCGGTACCGGTGGCGGCGACCCGACCGGGGACGGTGAGCCGCTACGGCGCCTGCTGACGTTGACCGGCGGCTACCCGGCCCTGATCGACGTCGCCGAGGAGGTCGTCGCGCAGCTGCCGGCGCCACCCGGGGACGCGACGGACGCCATCGACGCCGAAGCCCATCTGCGGTTACTGACGGCGCTGGAGCGCGGGGCAGACCGGAATGCGCTCATCGCCGGTCTGCGCGACGCGCTCGCCGACCATGGGGAGGCGCTGTGAACACCCTCGTGGAGACCGTCGCGCGGTGCGTCCGGCACCCCAACGACACTGCGGCGCCCGCACTGTGCGGGTACTGCTGACCGACCTTACGGGCCGTTCAATGTGGAGGAGCTGTCGCCGGCATTCGCTCGGCGTGTCGACGGTGAGCGCGGCGACACGCTGCTTGCTGGCCTCGACGCAGACGCGGCCGCGTTCGTCGCCGAGATCCTCGCCGAGATCTTTGCCGACCTGGGGTGACCGCTCAGGCGTCGCCGGGGGTGAAGCTCCAGTAGGTGAGGCCACTGGGGTGGCTCATCGCGGTGAGGCCGAACCGGGCGGCGGGTGCCAGGCCATTGCGGATCACGTAGAACATGTCGGCGAGCACCGACCGGCGGTCGCCGTAGTACGAGTGGCCCATGAGGCCGGTGTCCAGCTCGCTGGCGTCGATCGTGTCCACGCCGGGGACCACCACGATGTCCGGACCCGACTGCCCGGCCCTCGGATGCGTGGCCCACTGCTCCGAGGCTCGCAGCGCGAGATCGTTGGACGAGGCATAGAGGGTACAGCCGGCGGCGTTGCCCGTGAACTTCCCGGCCAGCTGGGTGAAGACGGCCGCATCGATGTCAGGCGCGGCGAAGACCACCTGGCCGAGCTGCGGGCTGTCGGTCGCGTCGAGGTCGACCAGGCCCGCGAGGAGCACCCGGTTGCCCATGCTGTGGGCGACGGCGTGCACCCGCCGCGCACCCAGCTCGGTCATGGCGAGCCGCAGGAACTCTGCGAAGTGCGGAGCGGTCCACGTTACGTTGTTCTCGTCCGCACCGTATCCGAGGACGGACGCCTTCGACGGCCAGCTGTACAGCATCGGCACGCCCTCGAAGTGCAGGTCGTAGGCGACCTGCGCGGCCCGCCGGACGGCGTCGGTGAAGGTGACGTTGTAACCGTGCACGAAGATCAGCACGTCGGGTGTTGCCGTGCCCGCGACCGCCGCCCGGACCCGTTCGACGAACGGCGCCCGCTGCGCCGGCTCGACGGCCAGCACCGTCACGAACCGGCCGGGGTCCTTACGGAACCGCAGTCGCCACAGGCCCGGCTTCTCCAGCGCACCCATGCGGTGGTCGTCCGGGATGCTGACATTGGCGACACCGAACACGAGGCCAGTGCCGCGCTCGCCGCCGAACCGGTCGCCCGGGTCCGCCTTGCCGGTCGGTCGCCGATCCGTCGCGTAGCAGACAGGCACGTCCAGGTATCGGTCCTGCTTGACCGCACCCGGGAGCAACGGCGGACGCGCCCCGCGGGTGACATCGTGGATCATCGCGGCGAGCTCCTGCATAAGCAGGGTCTCCGCAGCCGGGTACGACGTGAAGGCGGCGAACACGCTGGCCTGTGCCCGCGTCACGGCATCAGCGTCACCGCCGTCGAGTGCGGCATCGACCTCGCGCAGCGCCGGCAGCACAGCCGCCTCGAACCCGTCCACGTCGGTATCGGCGAGACGGACGAGATCGGGCCACAGCCGCGCGAGGGTGTCGACCAGCAGCAGGGCCTCTTGGGTAGCGTCCACCGTGTCACTGAAGCGCATGCCCGGCACCGCTGTCGATCCCCCCAGCACTCGAACCGGGGACGCCATTCCGGCCGACTTCCTACCTCGACAGGGACCCACGTGACTTCCTCCATGGGAACCAGGCCCTGGCGTGCCAGCGTTCGCCCATAACCCTCAGTCCACCACCGACCCCCGGCAGAACCGTCGAAAGACATCGATGCCAGGGAACGTACGCTCCCCACGTTGAAGACCTTGTTCGGCGGCGGTGAGTGCTTCAGGAATGTGGAAGTGCTCGCCGCGGTGGGTGCGCGTTTTTCGTGCGTGGTGGTGCGGTGTGCCGTTCGGGTGCTGGTTCGTCCGCAGTGTTCGCGGGATTGGGGTGGTTGATCGTCGTTGTTGGATGTCATGCGGTTGGGTGGTTCTGTCCGTTCGAGGGTTGAACCGTAGGGTGCGCTGCCGGTTACGGTCAGTCTTTTCCGATGTGTTTGGACGGCGGTGGCGTGGTGGGTTTGCTGTTGCGGGCGGTCGATGTGGTCGGTCGTTCCCGATGGCGGTGGCTGCTGACCGACGAACGGACCGGTGCCGCGCTGGCCGATCACCCGGTCGACTTCGACGCCCTCACTGATGACCGGGAGGCGGAGGCGTTCCGGGATCTGTATCGGTTCCTGCGGTGGAATGCGGTGCCGGATCGGCGGGTGGAGTCGGAGTCGGCGTGGGTCGACCGCCTCGGTCAATGGATCGGTGAGCGGGTTCTGGGCGGGTCGGTGGGTTCCGCAATCGCGGCGGCGGCGCCGGTGACGGTGCTGGTGCAGATCCCCGACGCGGTGGGGTTCTTGGTGTACGCGCCGTTGGAGTTGGCGCACGTGGGTGGGGTGCCGTTGGCCCGTCGTGGTGATGTGAGCCTGGTCTTCGAGGCTCGTGAGTCGTCGGCTGCTGGGGCGACGGTTCCGGGTGCGACGGATGCGCCTGTGGTGGGTCGGTTGCGGATGTTGGCGGTGTTCAGTTTGCCGACGCAGAGTTCGGCGTTGGCGTTGCGACGGGAGCGGTACGAGCTGACCAGGCAGGTCCGTGCGCTGGCGGCGCGTGAGCGGCGGGTGATCGAGTTGGAGGTGTTGCAGTACGGGGTGACCCGCCAGTTGCTTGAAGAGCGGATGGCGTTCGACGGTGGCCCGGATGTGTTGCATCTGTCCGGGCATGGTGGCAGCGGGGTGATCCTGCTGGAGGCCGAAGACGGCAGTGCGGATGCGGTCGAGGCCGGGGAGTTGGTGGGGTTGTTGCGGCCGGCGCGGGGTCGGTTGCGGTTGGCGGTGTTGTCGGCGTGTCAGTCGGCTGCGGCGACGACGGCGGAGACGTTGCGGTGGCTGCGGTTGGATGAGGCCGCGGACGCGGCGCAGGAGGCTGCTGATGCCGAGCTGAGCGCTGCCGGTGAGCCGGAGGCGGTGACTGGTCTGGCCCGCTTGGTCGCCGATCGGGTGGGGTGTGCGGTGGTAGCGATGCGGTATCCGGTGGTCGACGACTTCGCGATCGCGTTGACCTCGGCGTTGTACAAGGGACTCTTCGAGCTGAACCTGCCGGTGGATGCCGCGTTGCGTCGGGCGCTGCCCGCGGCGGCTGGGAAGCGGCCGTCGCCATCGCGGCCGGCGTTGTCGATCGCCACCCCGACGTTGCTGGGCCCGGCTGCTGGAATGGTGCTGACCCCGCCGCGCGGGAGGCTACCGATCGATCCGGCGGAGGCGCGGATGGCTGCCTTCCTGCCCGAGCCGGAGCGGTTTGTGGGCCGTACGGCGGTGATGGCCCGAGCCAGCCGTGCTCTGGTTTCTGGTAGTGGGTGGGGTGGGGTGTTGTTGTGTGGGATGGCGGGTGGTGGGAAGACGGCGTGTGCGTTGGAGTTGGCGTATCGGCATCAGGATCGGTTCGATCAGCCGGTGTGGTGGCAGGCGCCCCTGCGGGAGGAGGAGTGGCCGACTGCGTTGACCAGCCTCGCCCTGGCACTGGAGGCCCAGCTCGGCGACCGGGGCTTCACCATGGTCGACAAGATCAGCACAGCGGACGGGCTGCGCCGTTTCCTGCCTCGGCTGCGTGCGCTGCTGCGCGATAACGGTCTGCTGATCGTGTTGGACAATCTGGAGACCCTGTTCACCGTTGACGGTGGGTGGCGGGATCCGCGCTGGGCTGACCTGGTCGCCGCCCTGGTCGGGCATGGTGGCGAGTCCCGGGTGGTCCTCACCAGCCGCACCCCACCGACCGGGTTGCCCCCGGGGGTGTTGGTGGAGGCGGTACACGCCCTGTCGCGGGACGAGGGGGTTCTACTGGCCCGGGAGTTGCCGAATCTGCGGCGGCTGTTGCACGCTGAACCCGGACCGGAACGCACCGCCGCGGTGGAGGAGGATCGGGCGCGGGTGCGGCGGGTACTGCACCTCGTGCAAGGCCACCCGAAGCTTCTGGAGTTGGCCGATCGGGCCGCGGCGGACGAGGTGACCCTGGCCCGGCATCTCGACGCTGTCGAACGCGCCGCCACCAGCGGGCAGGCCGGCAGCGGCCAGGCCCTGACAGCGTTTTTCGCCGAGGGTGAGTCGGCGCTGGACGATGCCGGGTTCATGCAGGTGCTGGCCGGTTGGACCACCACCGCCATGGACACATTGCTTGACGCGTCCCGGTTGCTGCTGCAGCTGTTGGCCGGCGCCGAGGACGAGGACCGGCTCTCGGGCGTGGCCGAGCGGGTCTGGCCCGCGCTGTGCCGGCGGTTGGAGCTGGCCGATCCTGCGCCGGTCTTCGCCGGCACGCTGGCGCCGTTGCTGACCGCCGCCCTGGTAGAACAGGAAACCATCGAAGACGCCGAGGCCAGCGGTGACGCGGTGTCGTTGCGGCGGTTCCGGTTGCATCCTGGGGTGGCCGAGGCGGTCCGCGCGGCCACCCCGACCGGCGTGCGCACCGCCATCGACACCGAACTCGCCGCGTTCTGGATCGGCCTCATGCGGGCGCAGCAGCGGCGGCGGCAGGGTGGTGAGCACACCCAGATGGTGGTGCTGGCTGGGCTGTCCGCCGCCCCCTACCTGCTCCGCCTCACCGAATGGCACACCGCCGCCTCGGCGGTCGAGCAAGCCCTGGCGCGCGACGCCACGGCGGGGGTCGCCCAGATCGCGGCCGCCCACCTGCGCCGCATCGCCGCCGCCACCGGCGAACCGAAGGCCCTGGCCGTCCTGGGCTATGCCGTCATGCGGGTAGACGTGGTGGAGGGTGAACGGCTGCTGCGCACAGCCCTGGCCCAAGCTGTCGCAGCGGGCGACCACCGGCTCGCCACTGTTGCCGTCACAGACCTCGTCAACCTGTGTCGCGATTCGGGGCGGCTGCGTGAGGCGCTCGACTTGGCCGACCAAGCCGCCGAGCACAGCCGCCAGGCCGGACTCGGCCGCTGGACCCAACTGGCCGACCAGACGCGTCGGCTGGAAATCGTCCGCATGCTGGGCCAGCCGGAGCAGGTCCTGACCGAGGTCCGCCAACTCATCGCCGAGATGGACCAACTCCCGCCACAGCGCGACGCCGACGACGCGGTTGACCCGTTCGCCGTGCGGGAAGGGCTGCTCAACCTCGGCGTGCACGCCGCGCGGGCCCTGGAACACTGGCAGGAGGCGCTGGACTTCAACGCCGGCAACGTCGCCAGCCTGCGTGCCCGGGCCGCCGGTGAGCACGCCGTCGCCTTCGCCGGGTTCGCCGATTACCTTCCGCTGATCCGCCTCGGACGCCTCGACGACGCCGAGGAACTCCTGCGGTCCTGCCAGCAGGTGTTCGAACAGCACCAGGACATCCCCAGCCTGGCCAGGACCCTCGGCGGCCGCGCCGACCTGGCTGACAATCGCGGCCACCGTGACGAGGCGATCGACCTGACACACGCCGCGCTCCGCCTCACCTACACCCACCCCGACCCGGATGACATCGCCGTCTCTCATCACAACCTGGCCCTCTACCTGAGCCAGGCCGGCGCCGACCCGGCCAGCCAACTCGCCCACCGCCTCGCCGCCGCCATCATTAGACAACTCACCGGACAAACCCACGAACTCATCGACACCGTTCGGGCACTCGCGGGACAGCTGCGTGAACTGCCGGACACAATGGTGCCCGCAACGCTCGCCGACCTGACTGCCACGGTCGAACAGGTGGAGGGTGTCCGGTTCGCCGACCTGATCGGTGCGCTGGCCGGCGACCCGGACACCGCCCAACACACCCTCAACACCGTCCTCCACGCCGCCCACAACCTGCCCACCGACCAGGTCTATAACCTGCAAGCGCACCTGGACGAGTGGGAGCCGAGGCTCGCCGTCCTGGTTGCCGCCGTCCACGGCGACCAGGCCGCGGCCGCCGCCCTCGCCGAACTCCTCACCGAGGCTGCCGGCAGTCAAGACTGGGCCGACCTCGCCGCCGTGCTCCGGCGCATCCTCAACGGCGACCGAGACCCCGACACCCTGCTGGCCGGCCTCGACCCGATCGACACCGCGATCGTCACGCGCGCCCTGGATGTCGTCACCGGCCGCATCACCCTCCAACCCCTCCAACCGGCCGAAACCCCGAACCCCGACCCGGCAACCCGAGAGCCGTGGCCCGCCATCATCGCCGCGGTCGTCGCCGCCGCAAACGGCAACACCACCGCCGCAACCAACATCAACCCCGTCCTGGACAACCTGGCCAGCCGCGACGAGTGGGCGGCGCTCGCCGCCGCACTGCGCCACATCATCGCCGGGCAACGCGACCCGAACACCCTCCAAACCGGGCTGGACCCCACCGACACCGCCATCACCACCGCCGTTCTCACCCAACTCACCAACCCAACCGACCTGACCGACACCGACCAGCCCCGCCCATAACCCTCAAACCAGCATCGACCCCCGGCAGGACCGCGGAAAGACACCGATGCCGGGGGAGCGCACGCTCCCCGCGTTGAAGACGTTTGCCCTGGTGAAGACGGCGCCGCCGCTGCACTACGGGAGCACCACACAACGACACGGCACCCACAAACGATCACGGCGATCGCTGTGCTCCCCGAACCGGCCACCAGCACGGACCATCGGGCGGGTGCAACCAACGGGCGCCAACAGCGCCGAACGGTCGACAACGGTCGCCTACTGCACCCGGTTGACCTGCCGGAACACCGTTTCGGCAGGTCAACCGACCAACCCGGGCAAAATTGACACGGAGGTTGTCGCTCAACCGCGCCGAACAGCGCTCAACGACGCTCAACGGCGTTGAACCGCAGGTCGGAGGCGTGGTCGAGGGTGACAACCTTCCGTGTCCGTTCCCCGGGCGCTTCTCCGCTACGGAAGTCCGGTCGGAGTCGCATGATCGAATCGTGTGGGGCGACAACTTCCTACGCGACGTGGCCAGCCCGGCGGTGTTCTCCGCACCGCCGGGCATGGAGTCGTGCCGACTTCCGGAGTGTGGAAGAGCCCGGCAGGTCGCCTCTGACCTCGGTGAACTGTTCGGTGACGGTGAGCGCTTCCGGGATGTGGAAGTCCCGCTCCCACGAGTGACCGCTTCCGGGCGGTGGAAGTACCGCTCCCATAGGTGACCGCTTCTGGACGGTGGAAGCGCTCGTTGTGGTGGGTGCGCGATGCTCGTGCGTTGTGTCGTCCGGGTACTCGTTTCGCGTGGGGTGTTCGCACGATTCGGAGGGTTGATCGTCGTTGTTGGATATCGTTCGTTGTTCGTGGGTGTCGTGGCGATGGGGTGTGTCTGCCCGTTCGGGGGTTGATCCGCATGGTATGCCCGCGGTTACGTTCGGTGTTTCGGGACGTGTCGGACCGGGGGTGTGTGGTGGGTTTGATGTTGCGGGCGGTCGATGTGGTTCGCGGTTCCCGGTGGCGGTGGCTGCTGACCGACGAACGTTCCGGGACGCCGCTGGCCGACCACCTCGTCGATTTCGGTGCGCTTGCAAGCGAGCGTGAGGCGGAGGCGTTCCGGGATCTGTATCGGTTCCTGCGCTGGAATGCGGTGCCGGATCGGCGGGTGGAGTCGGAGGCGGAGTGGGTCGACCGGTTGGGTCGGTGGGTTGGTGAGCGGATTCTCGGCCGGTCGGTGGGTGCGGCGATTGCGGCGGCGGCGCCGGTGACGGTGCGGGTGCAGGTTCCGGATGCGGTGGGGTTTCTGTTGTATGCGCCGTTGGAGTTGGCGCATGTGGGTGGTGTGGCCCTCGCCAGGCGGGGTGACGTGAGCTTGGTCTTCGACGTCAGCGGGTCGCCGGTGGCTGGCGGGTCGGTTCCGGGTCCGCCGAGCTGGCCTGCGGTGGACCGGTTGCGGATGGTGGCAGTGTTCAGCCTGCCGACGCAGAGCACGGCGCTGGCGTTGCGGCGGGAGCGGTTTGAGCTTGCGAGGCAGGTGCGTGCGTTGGCGGCGCGGTCGCGGCGGATCATTGAACTGGAGGTGTTGCAGTACGGGGTGACCCGGGAGTTGCTGGGCAGGCGGGTGGCGGCCGGTGGTGGGCCGGATGTGTTGCACCTGTCTGGGCATGGCGGTAGTGGGCTGATTCTGTTGGAGGCTGAGGACGGCAGCGCGGACGGCGTGGAGGCCGGGGACCTGGTGCGGTTGTTGCGGCCGGCGCGGGGTCGGTTGCGGTTGGCGGTGTTGTCGGCGTGTCAGTCCGCTGCGGCGACGACGGCGGAGACGCTGCGCTGGCTGCGGCTGGATGAGGCTGCTGATGCGGCGCAGGAAGCCGCCGACGCCGAACTGGCTTCCGCGGATGCACTGGATGCGGTGACCGGTCTGGCTCGGCTGGTGGCGGGTCAGGTGGGGTGTGCGGTGGTGGCGATGCGCTACCCGGTGGTCGACGACTTTGCCATCGCGTTGACGTCGGCGTTGTACGAGGGGTTGTTCGAGCTGGATCTGTCGGTGGATGTGGCGTTACGTCGGGCGGTGCCGGCAGCCGCTGGGGAGCGTCCGTCGGCGTCGCGGCCGGCGTTGTCGATCGCCACTCCGACGCTGCTGGGTCCGGCGGCCGGGATGGTGCTGACCCCGCCGCGCGGGCGCCCCCCGATCGACCCGGCGGAGGCGCGGATGGCCGCCTTCCTTCCCGAGCCGGAGCGGTTCGTGGGCCGCACGGCGGTGATGATCCGGGCCAGCCAGGCCCTCGCTTCCGGTAGTGGGCGGGGTGGGGTGCTGTTGCATGGGATGGCGGGGGGTGGGAAGACGGCGTGTGCGTTGGAGTTGGCGTACCGGCATCAGGATCGTTTCGATCAGCCGGTGTGGTGGCAGGCGCCGTTGCGGGAGGAGGAGTGGCCCACCGCGTTGACCAGTCTTGCCCTGGCGTTGGAGGCTCAGCTCGGTGACCGGGGCTTCACCATGGTCGACAAGATCGGCACAGCGGACGGGCTACGCCGGTTCCTGCCGCGACTGCGTGCGCTGCTGCGCGACAACGGTCTGCTCATCGTGTTGGACAACTTGGAGACGCTGCTGACTGCGGATGGTGGGTGGCGGGATCCGCGCTGGGCCGACCTGATCACCACTCTTGCCGGGCATGGTGGTGAGTCCCGGGTCGTGCTCACCAGCCGCACCCCGCCGACCGGACTGTCGGCGGGCGTAGTGGTGGAGGCGGTGCATGCGTTGTCGCGGGATGAGGGGGTGCTGCTGGCGCGGGAGTTGCCGAATCTGCGGCGATTGCTGCACGCCGAACCCGGCCCCGAACGCACCACCGCGGTAGTGGAGGCGGACCGGGCGCGGGTGCGGCGGGTCCTGCACCTCGTGCAGGGCCACCCAAAACTGCTGGAGTTGGCCGATCGGGCCGCAGCCGACGAGGCCACCCTGGCCCGGCATCTCGACGCCGTCGAACACGCCACCAGCAGCGGGCAGGCTTTGGCGGCGTTCTTCACCGACGGCGAGTCCGCATTGGATGATGCCGGGTTCATGCAGGTGTTGGCCGGTTGGACCGCCACCGCCATGCATACCCTGCCCGAGGCACCCCGGTTGTTGCTACAGCTGCTGGCCGGCACCGAGGACGACGACCGGCTCTCCATCGTGGCCGAACCGGTCTGGCCCGAACTGCGCCGGCAATTGGAGCTGGCCGATCTCGCGCCGGCCTTCATCGGTACGCTGACGCCGCTGCTGACCGCCGCCCTGGTGGAACTGGAAACCATCGGAAACATCGATGCCGACGGTGCCGCGGTGCCGCTGTGGCGGTTCCGGTTGCATCCTGGGGTGGCCGAGACGGTCCGCGCGGCCACTCCACCCGGCGTGCGCACCGAGGTCGACACCGTGCTCGCCGCGTTCTGGACCGGCCTCATCCAGGTGCAGCAGCGGCAGCAGGGTGGCGAGCACACCCAGACGGTGGTGCGGGCTGGGCTGGCCGCCGCACCCTACCTGCTCCGCCTCACCGAATGGGACACCGCCGCGTGGGCGGTCGACCAAGCCCTCCTGCGTGACGTCACGGCGGGGATCGCGCAGGTCGCCGCCGCTCACCTGCACCGCATCGCCGCCGCTACCGGCAAACCCAAGGACCTGGGCACGCTGGGCCGTGCCGTCATGCGGGTGGACGTGGTGGAGGGTGAGCGGCTGCTGCGCACCGTCCTGGCCCAAGCCGTCGCAGCGGACGACCACCGGCTTGCCGCTGCTGTCGCCTGGGAGCTCGTGAACCTGTGCAGCGGTTCGGGGCGGCTGGGTGAGGCGCTCGACCTGGCTGACCAGGCCGCCGAGCACAGCCGCCAAGCCGGACACGGCCGCTGGACCCAACTGTTCAACCAGGCGCGCCGGCTGCAAATCGTCTACCTGCTGGGCCAGCCGGAGCAGGTCCTGACCGAGGTCCGCCGACTCATTGCCGAGATGGACCAACTCCCACCGCAGCGCGGCGCCGACGACGTGATTGACCCGTTCACCGTGCGGGAAGTGCTGCTCAACCTCGGCGTTCTCGCCGCCATCGCCCTGGAACGCTGGCAGGAGGCGCTGGACTTCAACGTCGGCACCGTCGCCAGCGCGCGTGCCCGGGGCGCCGGTGAGCACGCCATCGCCGTCGCCAGGTTCGCCGAGTACGGACCGCTGATCCGCCTCGGACGCCTCGACGACGCCGAGGAACTGCTGCTGTCCTGCCAGCAGGTGTTCGAACAGCACCAGGACATCCCCAACCTGGCCAAGACCCTCAGCGCCCGCGCCGACCTGGCCGACAAGCGCGGCCACCTTGACGACGCGATCGGCCTGGAGCATGCCGCGTTCCGCCTCACCTACACCCAACCCGATCCGGGTGACATCGCCGTCTCTCACTACAACCTGGCCAACTACCTGAGCCGGGCCGGCGCCGACCCGGCCGGTCAGCTCGCTCACCGTCTCGCCGCCGCCGTCATCAGGCAGCTCACCGGACAAACCCACGAGCTCGCCGCCATCGTTCGGGCACTCGCGGGAGAGCTGCGCGAACTACCAGACGCGGCGGTGCCCGCGACGCTCGCCAACCTGACCACCACGGTCGAACAGGTGGAGGGCGTGCGGTTCGCCGACCTGATCGACGCGCTGGCCGGCGACTCGGACACCGCCCAACACGCCCTCAACACCGTGCTCCACGCCGCCCGCAACGTGCCCACCGACCAGGCCTCCGACCTGCAACTACATTTGGACCGGTGGGAGCCGAGGCTCGCCGCCTTGGTTGCCGCCGTCCACGGCGACCAGGACGCGGCCGCCGCCCTCGACGAACTTCTCACCCGCACTGCCGCCAATCGAGACTGGGCCGTCCTCGCCGCAGTGCTCCGGCGCATCCTCAACGGCGACCGCGACCCCGACACTCTGCTGACCGGTCTCGACCCGATCGACACCGCGATCGTCACCCGCGCCCTGGACGCCGTTACTGGCCGCATCACCCTCCAACCACCCCAACCCGCCGAAACCCCGAACAATGACCCGACAATCCAAGAACCGTGGCCCGCCATCATCGCCGCGGTGGTCGCCGCCGCAAACGGCGACCACACCGCGGCAGCCGACCTCGACCCCGTCCTGGACGACCTGGCCAGCCGCGAGGAGTGGGCGGCGCTCGCGGCCGCACTGCGGCACATCATCGCCGGGCAACGCGACCCGAACACCCTCCAGACCGGGCTGGACCCTACCGATACCGCCATCACCACCGCCGTCCTTACCCGACTCACCAACCCAACCAACCCGACCGACACCGACCAGCCCTGCCCATAACCTTCAGACCACTACCGACCCGGCAGGACCGTGGAAAAGGCACCGATGCTGGGAGCGCACGCTCCCCGGCTTGAAGACGTTTGTGCTGGTGGAAACGGTGCCGCCGCTGCACTACGGGAGCACTTCACAATGACACGGCACCCAGAAGCGATCACGTCGATCGTGTGCTCCCCGAACTGGCCACCGACACGGCCCATCTGATGGGTGCAACCAACGGGTGTCAACGGCGCCGAACGGTCGGCAACAGTCGTCTACTGCACCCGGTTGACCTGCCGGAACACTGTTTCGGCAGGTCAACCGGCCAGTCCGGGCAAAGTTGACACGGAAGAGGTCACTGGTTCAAACCCAGTATCGCCCACGCAGGTCAGAGGGCCGGTCGACACAGTCGACCGGCCCTCTGCTTTTGCCTGAGTGCCCAACTGAGTGCCTACGCTCCGAAGATCTTGTCCATCGCCACCGCCCCGTTCAGTAGGACCGGGCGTAGCTCGTGGCGGTAGACCGCCTCCGTCACCCGCGTGCCGGCGTGACCCATGAGATCGGCGATCTCCTCGATCCGCATTCCCCCGCTGGACAGCAGCGACACGAAGCTGTGCCGTAGCTCGCGCGGCGTCCAGTTGTGATCCGTCAGCCCGGCCTTCCGCGCGACCGTCCGGAAGGCGCGCCGGACGTTGGCCGCGTCGAGCGCCGCGCCGCTCGACGTCGAGAACACCAGGTCGGTCTCCTGCCAGTCCGGCCGGTCCTTGCGCTGCTTCGCCTGATGCGCGGTGAGCGCCACGACGCACCGGGCAGGGATGGCGAGAGTGCGCCGGGACTTCTTGGTCTTCGTGTCTCCGCCTCGCCGGACCGACCGCCACACCTGGATGGATGGCGGGATCGGCGGGTCGACGTCGTCCAGGCCGACGAGGTCGACGTGCGCCCACGTGAGCGCCCGCAGTTCCTCGGTACGCGCGCCGGTCAGCAGGGACGTGACGATGTACGCCTCTGCCGCCGAGCCCTTGGCGGCTTCGAGCAGCGCGTTCGCCTGCACGAGCGTGAGCGACCTCGACGGACGGCCCGGTTGCCCGGTCGGTACGCCACACAGCGCTACGACATTGCGCTTCACTTTGTCCCGGGCCATAGCCCTGGTGATCGCCCGGTTGAGGTAGTTGTGCAGGTTCTGCAGGGTCGCCGTGCTGAGCGTCTTGGCCTTGGCGGCGAGCCACTTGTCGACGTCGCTCGCGCTGAGGACACGCAGCTTCCGGGCGCCCAGGTCGGGGATGATGTGGGTGTTGCACATCCCCGTGCACTTCGTCACGGTCGCCTCTGATCGCCCGTTGAGGCCGTAGGCCAGCCAGTCCCGGACGGCATCCGCCACGGTGTAGTTCTGCGGCGCGATCGCCAGGCCGTCCTCGTGGTCTCGGAGCACCTCCTTCAGCTTGGCTCGCGCTTCGGTCTTGGTCTTCCCGCTCCCCCGGCGCACGATGCGCTTCCCGGCCGGCGTGTAGCCGACCACGACGGCGGCGATGAACCGCTGTCGGTCTTCGTCCCAGTAGAGGCTTCCCTCGCCCCGACCTCTGCGCGCGGTCACGCGGCCTCCCGTTCGAGTAGTGCGACGTAGTCGGAGATCGCGCTGTCTGGCACGAGCCGGGCGCGGCCCTGCTTCACGGTGCGGAGGCGGCCGGCGCGGATCTGCTCGTAGATGACGGTCCGGCTGATGCTGAGCTGCTCCATCGCCTCGGGGATCTTCCAGAGCGCTTTGCGGGTGGCGACGGTGGTCACGCGACACCTCCGATGCGTCGGATGGCGGGGGTACCCGTCCCATCCGTCCCAGGCTCGTTTTCGCTGCTCACGGCCGGTACGGATGGTTTGGCCGGTACGGCTTGACCCGTACCGGGGTCGGCATCCGTACCGTCGCTGACCTGGGAAGACGATGCTGGTACGGGTGGGACGGTTCGGTCTGGGCAGTAGCGCTTCCAGGCGTCGGCGAACGCCTCGCGGTGGTAGCCCTTGGCCTGCCCGACGGGGAACCGGATGGTGGCCGAGCTGATGCCGAACTCCCGCAGGAGGTCGCCGAGGCGCTTGCCGGTCATCCCGGCCGGGCCGAAGCCCTGCCACGGTCCCTCCGGGTCGTCGTTGAGCGCAGCGAGCAGCTCGGCGGTGGTCGCGGCGCCCGGGTCGCCGAGGGTGGTGAACGCGGTCCGGATGTCGGCCAGGAGCCGGACGCGGGTCGAGACGTGACCGGTGTCCTCGGCCTCGGCGGTGAGGACGGTCGCGGCGGCCCGGCCGCGCGCCGGCCAGCTGCCGCCCGCGAGGTCGGCGACCGCGATCAGCGGCTCCCACGTGTCGGCGGCGCGGTCTTCGAGGGGCATGTCGGGCTCTGCACCTTCGAGGGTGTCGAGATGCCCCCGGAGCCACTGGAACAGCTCGACGGCGACCTTCCGCAGTACCGGACCGTCGCGGCGGTGCCGGTACGGCGCCACGGACTCGCCCGCCATTCGCCGGCGCATCCGCACGACCACGGCGCGGTCCTCGATGGTGTCGGGCATGGCGCCGATCCCGGCGAGTGCGGCCATGGCGAACGTGGGGATCTTTTCGAGGCGGTGCGCGTTGCTGTCCCAGCGGATCGCGGGCCGGTTGCGCTGGTGCCCAGCGTTGAGCAGACCCCGGAGATCCTCGTTCGCCTCGGCGTTCTTCCCGCCGAAGATGGTGTCGGCCTCGTCCACCAGGAGCGTGGGCGGCTCGTCGGTGCCGATGGCACGGTAGACGGCGGCCGGTGAGGCATTGACCGTGATGAGCGGGTTGCAGCTGGTGCCCTCCACGACGTCGAGGAGCCGGGACTTGCCGCAGCGCTTCTCCGGCGCGCGGATGACAAGCCGCGGGGCATGCGCCCACGCGGGCATGGCGTGCGACGCGGCGATCCACAGCACGACGGCGTCGACCGCCTCGGGCGAGGGAAGCACGACGTAGCGGGTGACGGCGGCGTGCAGCCGGTCGAGGATCGCCGCGCCGTCAACGGGTTCGGTGGTCACGCTGCAACTCCTTCGTCTCGGAAGCCGCCGGTGATGGCGGCGCGGGTCTCGCGGTCGGTCTGTCCGGCGCTGATTCCGGCGTCGTACAAGGCGTTGAGCGCGTCATGGGTGCTGATGGCGTTGGCCGCGACCATCCGGGCGACGCCCCGGGCAGAGCCGTACAGGGTGGCGCGGCGACGGCCCTTCGGCGCGCGGCGGATGGTGTCGAGCAGGGAGCGCAGCAGCGCGTCGGGTGATGAGATGCCCCCGGCCGGCGTGGAGCTCGTCGCCCTGGTCGTGCTCGCCGACGCCTCGGCGGCCGGCGCGGGTCGGCAGGCCGTCACGAGGGGCGGGGGCATCTCAACCACCGGCCGGTCGCCGATCCAGCGGTACGGGCGGCCGGTGCGCGGGTGGATCGACGGCGGCGCCACGACGTACCCGCCGTCGCCCCGCACGTCGATGCCCTCACCGAGGCGTCCCTGACTGTTCAGGACGGTCGTTCCCGGGTGGCGGTAGTACAGGTGCCATCCGCCGCTTCCCGTGACCACACAGGCCGTTTCCGGCATGAGCGCCGGGTCGAGAGCGCCGCCGTGGCCCGGGTCGATGTCGACCACGACCAGACCGGCGACCGCACCGGTGCGGATCGCGAGCAGCCCGTCAGGTTGCGCGGCAACCATCGCGGTGACGCGCTGCGGGTCGAGCGTCGCGGCGTAGAGGCCGTGGCAGAACATGCAGGGGCAGGCGTCGCGGTCGTGGCCCGGCCCGGCGGTCCGGCAGCCGTCGCAGTTGGCGATCGGGCGCTTGCTGCGGCCGAGCAGGAACACCGGCCAGCCACGTTCGATGTGGTCAATCGCGTTGCGTAGCAACGATTGTGAGTCAGCCATTGCGGATGCCTCCCGTGGGTCGGACGCTGGCGCGGGTTGCCCGCTCCATCGCGTGCGTCAGGTCGGTGGCCAGGTCGAGCAACTGGCGGCGCGCGTACGGCTCAGCAGCGGCGAGCGCGACCGTGAGGGTCACCTCCGCGTGCTCCCGGCCATCGGCGGCGCGGACGCGGGTCAGCAGCGCGCGGCCGAGGCCCTCGACGTCGACCACGAGGGGGTCGGCGCGGTGCTCGCCGAGGTTGCAGCGGTGGCCTCCGGCGCACCATTCGGTGTGCCGCAGGGCGTTGAGCCCGTTGCGTCCGCGTCGAGTGAGACGGGTCATCGGGTGCCGCCGGTGCGGTTGCGGTCGTTGGCGCGGACGGTGCGCAGGTAGTTGATGGCGCGGCGGCCGGGGCGCAGCTGGCGGCCGGTGCCGTCGCAGCGGTGGCAGAGGCCGAACGCGCGACCGATCAGGGCGCGGCGTTTGCCGGTGCCGGAGCAGCGCCGGCAGGCGACGAACGGCCAGATCCAGCACGCGGCGAGGTAACCGAGCGTCACGATGGTCAGGAGGAGGATCAGCAGGCCGCTTGCGGCGGCGTTGCTGGTAGCGGTAGCGGCGAGGGTGTGCACGGAACGGCCTCCAGAGGCTGTTTTTGGGTGCAGAGGGCTGCTGGCGCTACCCGCTACCTCGGTGGGTAGCGGCTGGCCAGGTTGGTAGCGGGGTGGGTAGCGGCGGCGCTACCGGGTAGCGGCGCCGCCGCTACCGTTCAGGCGCTCTTGCGGCGCTGGATCGCGCTGTCCACATCGGACACGCGGGCGCCCTTGAGGACCTCGCCGCGGACCTTGACGTTCACGCTCGGTACACGGTCGCGGAGCTGTGCGGAGATCGCGTCGGCGGTGATGTCGGCGTAGTGCTCCGGCAGCGTCTCGGTGAGGCGGGCGGCGATGGTTGCCCAGTGCAGGCCGTTCTCCCCGGCGAGGAACACGCTGCGGACGTCGGCGAGGGTGTCGCGCATGTCGCGGGTGATGGTCTCGCCGATCGCGGCGCCGGACAGCGTGCCGGCGGCCTGCCGGTGCTTCCGGGCGGCGGTGAGGATCTTCTCGGCGTCGCTGTGGTCGGCGAGGTACGTCCGGACGGTCGGCGTGTCATCGCTGGCGCCGTACATGTAGCCGACGCCCCGGTATTGCGGCCCGTTCGGCAGCGCGGAGGCGTCGTAGCCCTCCGAGTACGCCTCACCGCCAAGGATCGCCTCGGAGACGATCCGGTTGCCGCACTTGAGGGCGAACCGCACGGCGTGGTTGTCGCGGTATCGGTTGAACAGGCGGCCGACGTCACCGGCGCCGACACCGGACGGCTTCTGGCTGGAGGACAGCAGGATCACACCGGCCGAGGGGCCGACGGCCATGATGTAGGACAGCAGGGCAGCGATCTCCTTGTTCTGCTCCTGGCTGTCCAGCTCGTAGTAGACCTGGAACTCCTCCATCACGAGCATCCACACCGCGAGCTGCGGGTACTTCCGCGACAGCTCCCGGGTGATCTTCCCTTCCGGGCACTCCGCGGTGGACAGCGTCGACAGGAAGTCGTTGACCTCCAGGATGTGCGCCTTGACCTCGCGGAGCACCTCCAGGAGGTGCTCGACCGGGTCGTTGTCGCGGCTGTTGGGCACCGGACCGAACACCATGCGGTGCGCGACCAGGCGGAACTTGTCCCAGTCCGGCGACATCTTGCCGTCCACGATGATCAGCCGCACGTACGGGTCGAGTGCAGCGAACAGCGCCAGGAGCCGGGTCGCGAACGTCTTGCCCTTACGGGGCTGCGCACCGACCAGCACCGACACCCACATCAGCAGCAGACCGACCTTCCGGCCGCGCTCATCGAGGCCGAACGGCGCCTCCGTCCAGATGTCGCGGACCTTGCCGTCCAACAGCGGCGTCTTCCCGGCCGGGATGGCGAGGGGGTCGCGGTCGGCGACGAACAGCACGTGCCGCCGGTGCGATGACGGGTCGCGGGTGAGAAACACCTGGTTGACGCTGACGTCCAGGCCGGACGCGATGGCGCCCTTGGCGTTGAGAACGTGCTCCCACGTCTTGCCGTACGGCAGGTCGATGACCACCTGCGAGCCGGAACCGGAGGCGTCACGGGACATCGTGGACCCGAACGTGACCTGCTGGTTCGGCTTGTCCGGGTGACCCAGCCCGGCGGCGTAGTACGCGCGCAGGATGATGTCGGGGTTGACCCGCCGGTACCGCCCTGCGACCACGGCGGGGCGAAGGATCGGCTTGTCCTGCGGGCGGCCGAGCCGGGCCAGCCCGCAGACGATACCGGCGGCGGCCAGCCCGGTCACCCACCACGGCGCGAGGGCGTAGGCGACCGGCCCGCCGATCGCGGCGGCGGCGACCTCGGCGGCCAGGACGATGCCGCGCCAGGCGCGGGTGGCCTTGACCTCGCGGTGCAGCTTGTACCAGGTCGCCGGGTCGTTCGCGTCGGCGGCGGCCTGCCGGAGCCCGTACTGCTCCGACAGCCACCACCACCGCAACTGACGACCGACCACCTTGAACAGGCCGACGGTGGCCCAGAACCCGGCCTGCAGCGCGTACCAGGGCGCCCGCACGGCGTGGTACCCGGCGCGGTGCAACGCGTCCTCCGCGATGTCGCGGACGGTCGCCTTGAAGTTCTGCCAGCCCAGCAGCCTGCCCGGGATGATCGGGCGGCGGCCCTTCGGATCGGCCGGCGGCGCGTCGACCAAGACGCCACCGGGCTGCGGCTCGTCATCGAGCGGCACGTCGAAGTGTCTGTCGGCGCTGGTGCCGTCCCGGCGGGCGCGGGCGGCGCCGAGGTCGACCACGTCGGCAACGTCGGCCACCTCGGACTCGTACTTGGACCAGTCGAACCCGTTCGGGTGCTCGCGGTCCGGGTCGTTGCTCGTCATGCTGGAGATCTCCTGACTCCTGATGGAGAGATGGGGACCGGTGCGCGGCCGAGGGTTCCTAGGCCACGGAGGCCGCGCGCCGGGCGAACTGGTGGTGCCTCAGGCGCTGATGAGCAGCGCGGCGATGAACAGCCAGCCGACGTGCCAGGACTGGTCGAGGGCGTACAGACCGCCACCGCGCTCCAGCCACGCCGGGGACTTCTTGAGCGCGTCGGCCATGCGCCGCAGGGGCGCGCGCCGGTCGGCGATGTGGTGGGTGACCGCCGAGACGCTCAGCCCGGCAGCGGTCCAGCCGAGGTGCAGCGCGGCGCCGGTGACGGCGAGCATCGCGACCAGGGCGACGACGGCGGTCAGCGTGTACGTGCCGACGTGCGCGGCACAGGCGAGATGCCCCCGCCACCCGGTGTCGGCCTTGTGGTCGGCCTGGTGCTGCGTCTGGATCCAGTGGTCGGCGACCTGGTGAGCGGCGTACAGGGCGACGAAGACAGCGGCGAGGGTGCCGGCGTCGGTCGGAGTTGCCATGATGGGGGTCTCCTGACTCCTGATGGAGGGATGGGGACCGGTGCGCGGCCGAGGGTTCCTAGGCCACGGAGGCCGCGCACCGGGCGGAGCTAGTCGCGGTTGGCGTGGATCAGGTGGGCGAGCGCGGCACCCATGCCGAGCACGGCGACGGGCAGGCAGGCAACGGCGGTGGTGATCCACCAGGGCGCGGCGGTGACTCCGGCGGCGCTGAGCAGGTGGTAGGCGACCTGTCCGGCGCAGCCGAACACGAGGGAGCCGATCGCGGACCAGCGGGCGAACCGGCGCACCGCCGGGCCGTAGGCGTCGGACAGCCACACGGCCAGGGCGTAGGCGGCGTACGCCTCCACGCCGATCGGGAGCGTGATCGCGGTGTTGATGCTGAACCCGTCGGCGATGCCGGGCAGCGGGTGGATCACGCCGAACCCGGTCAGCTCACCGAGGCCGACCCACCCGGACCAGATCGCCACGAACGCGGGCAGGGCCAGGACCCAGACCGGCCAGGACGGCGGCTTGCGCCGGGCAGGTGCCTCGGTGAGCGGCGCGGCCGGGGCGGTCGACGCGGTGATGTTGGTGTCCGGGTGTCCGTCACCCGTGGCCTGCGGCGGCGTCTCGATCGCCTCGGTGACCGGCGGCGCCTCGGGGTCGGGGGTGTCGGTGTCGGGCTCCAGGTCCGGCACGACGTGCAGCGCTCGCGCCGGGGGCATCTCGGTGCGCTCGTCGGTGAGGGCCTCGCGGATGGCGTTGGCCTTCGGCGCGCCGATCCGGAACTCCTTCATCAGCGCGTTCCGTGACGGGATCTCGCCGAGCTTGTCGGCCAGGGTGCGGGCCTGCGGCATGAGCGCTTCGATCGGGGCGGGGTAGGCGCTGGGGGCGGTGGCGGTGGTCATTGGGTGCTGCTCCTTCAGTGGTTGAGGACGCGGCCGGACACGGTGTGGGCGCTGAGCGCGATCGGGCCGGTCACGCGGATGGAGCCGGACACGGACTCGGCGCGGAGGTTGCATCGGTCGGTCGCGGCGACCGTGATGCCGCCGGAGATCGTCTTGGCGAACCCGTCGCCGATCAGGCGGTCGATCGCGATGCGGCCGGAGACGGTGGACAGGTCCGGAGCACTCACCGTGTCGATGTGGACCGCGCCGGACACCGTCTCCACGACGGCGCGGAGCAGGGTGCCGGACACATCCACGGACGCACTGACCGTCTCGGCGAGCAGCGAGCTACCCAGCGGCAGCCGCGCCACGATGCCCACCAGCGGACCGACGCCGCCGGTCACGACACCCCCGACGACCGTGCCGCCGGACATGCCGCCGATCGACACCACGTCGCCGTACACGACGCCGACGACGACGCCCAGATTGTGCCCGACGACTTGGGTGACGCCGCCGAAGTGCTGGCGGGCCGTGGTCGGCTCCAGGTTCGGCACCCGCACAGCGAGGTGGTCGCCGTGGTCATCGATCGTGGCGCGCTCGACCGCGCGGGCGGCCGACTCGTTGCCCTCGGGGCTGATCAGGGTCACCTCGGCGTACTCGCGGTCCTCCACGATCACGCGGACACTGCCGACGTTGATGCGCACGTCCAGCGTGATTGCGCCGTGCTCCCGCGCGGTGCACGTCCTCGCCTTCGGGGTGTTCATGCCGCCACCTCGTTGCTCGTCTCGCGGACGATCCGGACGACCGCGCCGTAGGCCACGTGCAGGCGAAGGGCGATCCGAGAGAGGCTCACCGAGCGGCGCCGCAGGCGGTTGACCGCGACGACCAGCTCGGCCGGCGTCAGCGCCACTCGCTCGCCGCCGCACGCGAGGTCGACGGCAATCTCATCGATGTAGTCCGGGTCCGCCTCCAGCTCGCGGGGCAGGTCGAACTCGACCGCGAACCGCTCGTCGTCGCGGATCGCCAGCTCCCAGCACGCGCCGCACGCCACGCCACGCGTGAAAGGCGAGCGGTGCGCCTCGCAGTGCCGCGCGGCGACGTCGGCCAGGACGTGCTCCGGGCCGAAGTACGCCGCAATGCCGGGCACCGCAAGCAGCGGCAGGACGTCGGCGCCCCGCTCCGTCTGTGTGATCACTCCAGAACCTCCAGATCGTGCCGGCGTCTGCCGGTCTCCTCGAATACAGCGCCAGTGCTGTATTCGTGATTGCGACCGTACAGCGCCAGTGCTGTATTCGCAACCGCGTGGCGTGCCATTGAGCTGGTACTTGATCGATTGGCGCCCGGTCGATCAGCGCCTGCCACAAGAGAACCGCGGCGGCGACCTGGTCGACAGGGTGTGAGCCGTGCGCGACGTGGCACTCGTCTCACACCCTGTGTGAATCGATCGACGGGGTTCCCTGAGCGTCACGGATTCCCTACGCTCCGGAGCATGGCCGAAGCGAATCTCCTGCTCGCAGCGCTCATCGAGCGCGCCGGCCTCTCGAACGCGGGCCTCGCGCGCCGCGTCAACCTGCTCGGCGCGTCGCATGGGCTCCGGTACGACCACGCGTCCGTCGCCCGCTGGATCCGCGACGGTGCCGTGCCCCGCGACCCCGGCCCGGAGCTGATCTGCCGCGTCATCGGCCAAGCACTGAACGCGCCCGTCGCGCTGGCCGACATCGGCATGGAGCGGCGAAAGCCCACTCCGGTTGGGATGCCCCTCGCGCAGGCGGTCGAGCGCGCATCGGCGCTCTGGCGCGGCGACCAGCGGGACAAGGCCGGCGGCCCACCAGCCACCGGCACGGACGCGATCGCGCCGGTCTGGGAGTGGGAGAACCCACCCGACGACCTCAACGTCTCACGCGACGGTCACGCCCAGGTCGGCGCCGCCGACGTGCAGCGCCTGCGCCAGCTGCGCGCCCGCTATCAAGAGATGTACCGGCGGGTCGGCGGCGTGCCAGTCCGGCCGCGCCTCGTGGCGGCCCTGAACGAACACGCGGCGCCGCTGCTGCGCAACGCCTACGACAACCGCACCGGCCGCGAGCTGCTCCGTGCGGCCGGCGGGCTGGCGGCTCTTGCCGGGGTCTGCGCGTACGACGCCGATCAACAGGGGCTCGCCCAGCGGTACCTCTTCGGCGCCCTGCGCATGGCGAAAGCCAGCGGCGACAAGGCATTCGGCGCGTACGTCGTAGCCCTGATGAGCACGCACGCGTTGCACAACAACCAACCGCGGCTCGTCGTGCAGTACGCCGAGTCGGCACTGCGCGCGGCGCGGGGGCATCTCAGCCACGCCCTCGCCGCAGATCTGCACTCGCTTGCCGGGAAGGCGTACGCGCGGATGGGGCAGAGCGCCGACTGCCAGCGGCACATGGCCGAGTCCGAGTGGACGGCGGGCCGCATCAAGCCGACCGACGAACCGGCCGAAGCGTCGTACGTGCAGCCGGGCCTCATCGAGACACAGGTCGCCGAGGCGCTGCGGCGCCTGGGCGACCTCAGCGCCGCCCAGGCGTACGCGGAAGAGTCCGTCCGGACAGCCGGCGGCACGCACCTACGCGGCCGCGTCCACCGCTTCGCCGGCCTCGCGCTTATCGTCGCCCAGCGCGGCGACGTCGACCAGGCCGTGCACGTCGGCACCCAGATGCTCGACTACGCCGAAGGCATGGAATCCGGCCGCATCCGCGACCGCGTCGCGCAGGTGACGACCGCGCTCCGGCCACACGCTAGGGTGCCAGCGGTGGCGGAGTTTCTCGACCGGGCCGACACCGACGCCCAACTGAGGGGGTTCTGATGCGCTGGCAGGTCAACTCCGAACGCACGCTCTACCAAGACCAGTGGGTGCACGTGCTGACCGCCGACGTCGAACTGCCCGACGGCAGACACCTCGACCACCGCCTCATCCGCAGCGCCCCAGGCGCCGGCGCCGTCGTCATAGTCGACGGCAAGGTGCTCCTGCTGTGGCGTCACCGGTTCATCACTGACACGTGGACCTACGAGATCCCAGTCGGCGCCATCGGCAACGACGAACCGGCCGTCGCAGCGGCCCGCGAGGTCGAGGAAGAGACGGGCTGGCGTCCCGGGCCTCTCCACCCACTGATCTACACGCAGCCCACGCCGGGCCTCATGAACTCTGAGCACCACATCTTCCGCGCAGACTCGGCCGAGTACATCGGCCCACCAGTTGACGGCTTCGAGTCCGAACGCGTCGAGTGGGTACCGCTTGAGGACATCCGCCGCCTGATCGACAAGCGTGACATCGTGACCGGCACGACGCTCGTCGCGCTGCTGTACATGCTGGCTGACGTAGCCAAGTAGGCGTCTATGCCGTGGGGCGGCGCGGCCTGGCTTCCGCCCACGCCCTAACCGTCGCTGGTCGCCAAACCGGCGAGCGCCCAAACTTCCGCTCAGGCTGCGGTGCCTGCTGACGCGCCACGTAAGCGGCCCACGTGCTGCGTGTGATGCCCAAGAACCGCGCACAGTCCTCAGCTGTCCACCAGTCGGCAGGCAGATCGTTCAAGTCGCTTTGCGTCTCCATCGGAAGCCAACCGTACTGCATTGATCCTGCGATGGAGGCCCCGGCCGACACGATCCGTTCATGCGTTGACAGGGTCAAACTGTGCCATTAAATGGCTGTATCCGTCTTTTCAGTACCTTTGTCTCCGCACCTGAGCAGCGTCAGGGGTGTACATCCGAAACGCCTCAGAAGCGCGATCGGGTGCACCACCAAACAACCGGCCCTTCAGTGGAGCCCATGCCTGCTGCTGCTCTTGAAACTCATCCTGCATTCGCTGCTCTATCGGATTCTCCGCATATCTATGCCGCCAGGTAAAGGATCCGTACCAACCGCCGCGGACAAACTGACCTTTCAACTTTGCCCGAATCCTCGAATCCGTGGCAAGCAATGCCAGCAGAACCTCCAGTCGATCGAACTCCTCAATGTATTCATCTTCGTCGGCTAGCGAAGCGGCGAAGTGTGACCGTAGTAAGACACTAAGATGGTCGGAAATGGGCGTGTAGCGCTTCCCGCGCCGCCTTTGAATAAGTTTATTGACAAATTCGTCGTCGACATTAATGGTCTCGTCATCTTCGAAAGCCAAAATGTTGGCGGCCAGTTCTGACTCCGAGAATGAATCCATCGGACTGATGAAGTTTACAACTGGAAACGACCCAGTTTCGTTACGACGCTTTGGGTCTACTGCAACCGCACGCAGAGCACCGAAATTCTGGCGAATCGAAGCTGCAAGGCTCGCACCGTAGGTCAGGACCACGAGCGGATAGGACTGCAGGTGAATGAGGGCGGTCTTACCGGTTCGCCTTCGATCAGCATTTGCGATTCCCTGCATAACTCTTGCCCACAGAGGTTCATGCTCTTCACGGCCCCAGGTGCACCCTGCAATTAACAGTTCTAGAAGCGGCGTGACTGCCGCCTCATACTGACGTGCCTGACTGACCAGGTAGCGTGCGCCCTCTATGCCGGACGTTAAGGATGGCGAATCCACCGGAAACTCATCACCAACAAGACGTTGGCGCACTTCCCCTAGGACCCCAACCACGAGATCCTCTAACTCAATTTGCCTATTAGGTTCGAGGAGCACAGACTTCAAGTGCGCAACGTTCGAGACGGGCGCGGTAGCTTTTGGTGGTGTGGGCACATGTAGATTAACCATCGGTGATCGGTTTTTGAGGATTTCAAGTGCTGCCGCAACTAGCCGCGGTGATCCCGTGTCCCAGAGTTCGTCAAATAGATCGACCCTCTGGAGGTCCTTGAGTGACCGACCGGCTCCCAAGTCATAATCGGGTACCACGCAATCGGAAAAGCGTACCGGAATTAACCACTGCTTGCCGGGCAGCCTGGATCGCATCTGTTCGGCGGCAAGCACCAATTCTAGATTCTGGTATGAAGTCTCCTTGGCGTTGGAGTTGTCGGAAATGCACGCCAAGAAGATCAGGCTGTTCTCGTTGATCGCCCGTTTAATTTCTAGGCGCCAATCTTGGCCCGGCCAGAGGTCTTCAGTGTCACGCCATACCCGGATGCCCGCGGCCTGCAAAATCCGCTGAAGCCTGTCGACGTGAGCGACGTCTTCACGGACGTATGAGATGAACGCATGGCCTTCGGTACGGGGATCCATCCGATGCACTCCTACGTTGTTCAGACCTAAGGCGCATGGTACGGCGGCGATTCTGCCATGCCGACGACCGCTCGATTGCCGCGACACGCCGCAACCGTGAGACTGGGGTGGCGTTCATGCAAGGCTGCAAGTAGCCAACTTATACACACAGGTAGTTAGAATCGAACAAATCAGGTCGAATCCGGCAAGGGCTTTCGACTTCGGCGCCTGACGGGAGTCCGAAGTCTAGCAAGTTGCCCAAAACATGACATACCCGCCGAGCGCCAATGCCATATGATTTAACGGCAATGCCATATATCAGAAGGAGCTGCAATGCCGAATGCGGCGACAAGTGAATTCAGCGCGGAGCGCATCAAGCATTTGGAGTTTATCCAAGCAGTCGTTTCGCGCCTTGGGACGAGCTCCTTCCTGGTGAAAGGCTGGGCACTCACGATCAGTGCTGCCTTTTTCGCAGTTACGGCCAGCAAACTGAACTGGGGTGTCTCTACAGCAGCGCTTGTTCCCATCCTAGCGTTCTGGTACCTTGACGCATTCTTCCTGCGTCAAGAGCGAGCGTTTCGGTGCTTGTATGACGAGGTTCGTCGGCCTGACAGTGCACTTGAGATGTTCTCTATGAACGTCGGCCATTTTCTACGCTCAAACTCGTGGCGCTCCGTGGCGCTCTCGTCAACTATGTGCGCCTTCTACCTTCCCCTTGTCGCAATAGACCTGGCCTTTATCGGTGCTGGGGTCGCAACGGATCTATCCTGACTCGATTGCCTGCCGTATCGCTTCCGCAACGTCGTCCCCGGTGTCGTCGGTCCGTTGACTACTTGGCGGCCAGATGTTCCCGAAATGGTCACTATGCCAACGCGGGACCAAATGCACATGAATATGAAAGATCGTCTGAGTGGCCGCAGCTCCATTGGAATTGATAATATTGAGGCCATCGGGTCTTAGGGCTGTTCGAATGGCTCGCGACACCTTGAGTGTAGTGTCAAGCAGTGGCGATGCCTGATCGCGCGATAGGGACCAGATGTCTGGGATGTGTACCCGCGGTATGACTAGAGTGTGACCCGGGCTGGCGGGATTTAATGGAAAGAATGCCAGGCTGTCCTCGTCCTCAAACACAATCCGAGCCGGGGCACTGCGGGCCACAATTTCACAGAACTCGCAAGCCGGGTCAGTGGTCATTTCGGACCACTTTCCAACGATTCATTGACGTGACGTAGCCGCTCGCCAATAGAGAGTATCGCACGTAGCGCAAGTCGCCGTTCCACACATCAGCGGCCAGCTTGTGGGCGCTTCCGCACAAGACCGGGCTCGGTCGGCTATTCACCATTGACGTACCTTGCCCTGTTCTGACCACGACTCCAAATTGAAAGCAAGGTTCCGGTATGTCTGCGCTGAGTCAATCCGGCCATACCAATCTCTAGCAGTGGGGTCGAAGAGGGGAATGCCTGGTCCCACGTTCGCCCGCTCGAACGGGTTCGCACCCTCGCTGTCAACTTGACCGAAGGACGAGATGCCGTTAACTCGTATGCCCAGAAGTGGTTTTTTGTCTCTCCAGGCCTTTTCGATCTCGTAGATTACCCATGGCCGGGTGGCAGTGTCTCGGCCGATGAGCACGATGACCGCCTTTTTGTAAGACATTTCGCCATGGATCCATTCCTCAATGGCACGCCCGCCTCTCCGCTTGACCTCCTCCCAGTTTTGGGGATTCAGGATGCGTTGCCCCTCTAGTGCGTTTATATTGCGCACGAGCTGAACGCGGTGCACATCTCGCTCGTAATGAAAGCTGTAGAAGACCGACTTCGGCACCAGCTATCCCTCTCCGCGTAAGGGCTCGTTTCGCCGCTAACGCCACATAAGGTCACAATTGACTGCTATGGATGATGGCCGACTCTCGGCCAACACACTAACGGGCCTGGGATGCCCCATGCCATTCCGGCAGCCCGGACGGTCAGATCGGACGTGTTCAGTCGATGCGAGGAGCGGAGGTTTTCCGGGGACGACATATCAATCGCGTCGAACAACGGAGACGGAAAGCCCGCGTCGATGGTCACCGATCGCGGTCTTCGCCAGTTGCTATAGCTTGATCCGGTGGTGGCGTGTGCCGTCTGATCCATTTTTCCAGATGCTGGGCGTCGTAGGTCCTACCGAGGCGGTGCAGCGTCCGGGCGAGGCCTTTGGCGGACTGTAAGGTTCTCGGGTGGTCGTCGCCGAGGACTCGGCGGAGGCGCGTGTGGGTGTCCCGGCGGAGGGCGAGGGCTTCACTGTGCCGCCCAAGGTAGCTAAGGGTGGAGGCGAGAATGCCGGCCGAGGTCAGGGTGTCGGGGTGGTCGTCGCCGAGGACCCGGCGGAGGCGGGCGTAGGTGTCCTGATTGAGGGCGAGGGCTTCGCCGTGCCGCCCAAGGCGGTCAAGGGTGTTGCCAAGATTGCCGGCCGAGGTCAGGGTGTGGGGGTGGCCGTCGCCGAGGACCCGGCGGAGGCGGGCGTAGGTGTCCTGATGGAGGGCGAGGGCTTCGCCGCGCCGCCCAAGGTGGTTAAGGGTGCCAGCAAGATTGCCAGCTGAGATCAGGGTGTCGGGGTGGTCCTCGCCGAGGACTCGACGACGACGGGCGTACGTGTCCTGATTGAGGGCGAGGGCTTCGCCGTGCCGCCCGAGGTCTCTGAGGGTGCCAGCAAGGTTACCGGCCGAGACCAGGGTGTCGGGATGGTCGTCACCGAGGAGCGCTCGGCGGCGAGCATAGATCTGTCGGTCGAGGCGATAGGCGTCAGCGTATCTGCCAAGGTCGTTGTTTGCGCCCGCGACGTTGGTGGCGGCGAAGAGGGCCTGCGGGTCGTCGAGGCCGAGCCGTTGCACCCAGGTGGCGTGGAGTTGATCGGCGAACTCGCGTCCGGCCTCGATGTCGCCGCGCGAGATCAGGTATGAGCTTGCGTGGCAGGCGAGTTCGCGAAACTGGATGTTGTCGCTGGTGGCCGGGTCCAGGGCCAGGATGTGGGGTAGCAGGGCTGCCCACCGTGGCCAGTGCTCGGGATTCCTGCCGTCGTCGAGGTCGGCGGTGGAGGCCACGATCTCCTCCGCCGCCGCGCGGAGGTGCTCTCGGTCGGTGGGGGCGATGATGTCGCGGATGATGGCTTGGGTTAGCCGGTGCAGTTGCAGCGTGCCCTCGCCGATCCTCGCCAGCCCATAACCGCCAATCGATCGGATGATGCGGGCCAGCGCCAGCACCGACGCGGCGGCGCCGGCCAACGGCTGGCGGAGGGTGGCGGGTGGGGCGTCGGTGAACAGGTCGGTCGGGATCGGTTCGGGGCCGAGGAACGCGCACAGCTGCAGCAGCTGAGCGGCGGCTGAGTCCTTTTCGGTGAGGCGTTGCATGGCGGTGCGGACCACCGCGGCCAACGGCACCGGATAGCCGACGGGAGTGCCATCGGAGAGAATCTCGACGGTCTGCTTGTCCAGCAGATCAAGGTAGTCAGACACAGTCAGGCCGGTGTCAGCCAGGGTCTGCGCCGCCTGGGCGATCGCAAGCGGCAGGTCGCCCAAGCGGTCGGCCAGCCAATCGGCGCGGTCCTCGGCAAGGGCCGGCACGCTGGCACGCAACAACGCCGTCGACTCAGCGCGGGTGAACTCCGGCAGCGGCACCGGACGGGCGGCCTGATCCCAGCCCGGGTTGCGGGACGTGATCAAGACATGTCCGGCGCCCTGCGGCAACCAGGGCAGCAGATCGGCGCGGTTCTCAGCGTTGTCAAAGATCAGCAGCCAGCCAGTCTCCACACGCAGACGCTGCAGCACCAACGCCACAGGATTGGGGGTCGGGGCTTCGCCGGAGACCCAGGCCGCCTCCGTGCCCAGCGCGGTGAACTGCTCACCGATCAGGGCCGCCTGCTCGGCGTTGATCCACCACACCAGCTCATAGCTGCCAGCAAAGCGGTGCGCATACTCGATCGCCAACGTCGTCTTGCCGATCCCGCCGAACCCGTGCAGCGCCTGCACCACAGCTGTGCTCCCACGACACAACTGCTGGCGCAACTCCACTAGGTGGGCGGCCCGGCCGGTGAAGGCCGTGTTGCGGCGGGGTACGTTCCACACCGTCGGCAGCACCCCGGGCAGCCGCGGCGCGGCATCCCGCGGCGGCTTGCGCTTACCGGTGCCGGGAAACTCCGGACGCCCACTTGCGTCACGTGGCCCACGCACAGCGTCCAGCAGCACCGTCTTCGACTGCTCCTCGTTCAAGCCGAACACGTCACGGTAGACCAGCGGCGCCAGCACCGACGGCGGGATCACCTCGGCCACCCGGATCGGCACCAGCCGACGCTGCCCCGTCCCGTCGGGCCGCTGTCCCATGACCGAAGTCCATTCGTCGGTGGTGAACCGGTCGCGTTCGAAGTACGTCGGCGACCACAACGCAAGCACTCGATCGGCCCGGTCGAGCGCGTCGCTCATCCGCAGTACCACGTTGTCCCCAGCGGCCCAGTCCCATACATCCAACTCGACCGTGTACCCGCCCGCCCGCAGATGCCACACCATCCATTCAGCCCACGCACGGTCCGGCCCCGCATATGAGACGAACAGATCCAAGCCATCCGAACGCTTTCTCTTCCCGCCCACCCGGACAGCATCGCGCACACATACCCAGCACGACATCAGCCAAATGCCTCATCGCAGTTCGGTGCCATCCTGGGGCTGCTCCCTACACAGCTGGGTCGTGCGGCGTCTCGACTTGTGATCGATGGGCTGAGAAGGCAACTGCGGCAGACGCAGGGGTCCGTGTGCCCGCGCCGTCCGCCGATGGCCCGAAGTGACAGAGTGAGTGGCAACAGCCCTGCACGCAGGCGGACCGTTGCGTAATCCAGTGGACTGTTTGAGCAGCTCAGCTGGTCTGGCAGTCCTGATCAGATGCAGCCGATCATGCGTTCACACCGAAGAGGTCGTAACTGGCGCGGCGACCATACTGCGCAGGTGACGCAGAGGTGTTGGTGCTCTCAGCCCCAAGCTCTCTCAGGTCTGGTGAGGGTTCGATGAGTGCCCAACTGAGTGCCGATTGCCGCGCACGCGGCCGGACGCTGGCGGACGCCGACAGTCACTCGCGTCAGGCCGATCGCCTGTCCATGCAGGCAGGGCGGACTCAGGGAAGCCTTGACACGGAAGAGGTCACTGGTTCAAACCCAGTATCGCCCACCAGCAAAAAGGCCCGTTCTCGGAGATCGAGAACGGGCCTTTTGGTATGCAGGGGTCTAACAGGGGGTCTACGGCGCGGCAGCGGCCCGGAGGCGCCGCGACGCCATCACCGTCATCGGTCTTTCAATCGACGAGCGATGCGTTGAACGATCTTGCCCACGGCGAGGGCGACCAATGCGGCTGCCGGAGCTTTCTGCCAGTCGGGGTATCCAGGCAGCCAGAGGGGTGACGTCACGTCCAGCGCGAGATAGACGCCGAATCCGGCGACGAACCCGGCGTTACGGGAAGGCGGCGAGCTGTCAGCCTTCATCATTTGGTTCTAGTATCTCGCCACCGCTGTGGTTGTCCAGGGGCTTACGTGCTGCGGCCGTCCCACCAGGCAAGCCGAACATTTGGTTCATGACCTCGGCGCCATTCAGCAGCACCGGGCGGAGCTGGTGGCGGTAGACCGCCTCCGTGACCCTCGTCCCCGCGTGCCCGACGAGGTCGGCGATCTGCTCCAGGGTCATCCCGTGTGCGGACGCGATCGACACAAAGCTGTGCCGTAGCTCGCGCGGTGTCCAGTCGTCGGCCGCCAGCCCGGCCGCCTTCACCACCCGGCGGAAGGATCGCCGGACGTTCGCGGCGTCGAGCGCCGTACCGACGGCCGACACGAACACCAGGCCGGTCTCGTGCCATGAGTCGCCAGCCCGCCGCCGCGCCTTGTCCTGCTCCTGGCCGTGCAGGTCAAGCGCGTAGACGCAGAGTGCCGGCAGGGCGAGCGTGCGCCGTGACTTCGGGGTCTTGGTGTCCCCGCCCACCCGGTCGGACCGCCAGACCGACACCGACGGCGGGACCGGCGGCGTGTCGTCCGGCCGTCCCTTGAGGTCGAGCAGCTCCCAGCGCAGCGCCCGCACCTCTTCGATACGCAACCCGGTGAGCAGGGACAGCACCACGTAGGCATACAGCGGCGTGTCCCTGGCCGCTTCCAACAGCGCGGTGCCCTGCTCCATTGAGGCACGAGAACAGGCTGCCCAGAGTCGCCGTGCTCAGGACCTTCGCCGGTCGGCGAGCCACCGGTCGACGTCCGTGGCGGTCAGGTCCTTGAGCTTCCGGGCGCCGAGGTACGGCACCAGATGAGGGCGGCACAGGTAGGAGTTCGTACGTGAGCCAGTCCTCCACCGCGTCGGCGACGGTGAGGCGAGCGGCGTCGACCGTCAGACCGGCCTCGTATGCCTCCACTGCCTTCTTCAGCCGCTCCTTGGCCTCGGTCTTGGTCTTGCCGACCCCGCGCCGCCTGATCCGGCGGCCGGTCGCGGGCGAGTAGCCGACGTCCGCCTCGGCGATCCACCGTTGCCGCGCCTCGTCCCAGTACAGTGCTCCCTCGCCGCGCTCGCGGCGCTTGCCCGCCATCAGGCGGCCTCGTCTTCGAGCAGGGAGACGTACTCGGCGATCGCCGATGCCGGGATAAGGCGGGTACGGCCTTGCTGCCCGGTGCGCAGGCGCCCGGCGCGGATCTGTGCGTACAGGACGCTGCGGCTCATGCTGAGCATCTCCATCGCTTCGGGGACGCGGTAGCGTCACTGCTGTTCACGGCAGCGCCGGGGACTTCGGGGACACCGGGGACGCTTCCTGCGAGGGTGTCCCCGGCCGCACGGGGAAGTCGGTACCGGCCGCCTGCATCGGCAGCGACCTGTCCGTCGGCGAGCATGCGTTGCAGGGTCTTCTTGACCAGCTCGTTGTCGAGGCCGGTGCCTTCGGCGATGACCTTGGGTCGGCTGCCAGGGTTGCCGCGCAGCCAGCGCAGGAGCTTGGCGCGGGTCTCGCCGACGGCGTGATCGGTGGCCGGGCCGTCGAGATCCTTCACCAGATCGGCCAGCCACGAGGGGGCGAACACCGTCCGGGGCGAGCCGTCCTTCGGCGGGCAGCGGACGAGCTCGCCGGTGTCCAACTCGTACAGCTGCCGGCGCTGCACCGAGCGTGATCCGGACGCGGAGGCGATCGACGGCGTGCGTTCCGGCGGCGCGGCTCAGATGAGAGGCAGGGATCGGCTACCGTCTACACGAAATTCGAGAGGTGTGTCGACCTCCAAGGGGGCATGGTGTCCGCACATCATCGCGTTGTTGCATGCACAATCGTCGTAGTTGGCCTGGCGGCGGCGTGGTATTTGCAGGACACGGCCACCACAAGCGGCCCGGGGGACGTCGCAGCGCGTCCCTCCGCTGCCGCCATCGTCCAAGTTCCGCCGGCGAGCCGTCAGGCCGCGCCGGCGCTGACCGGGCAACTCCTCGACACCAGCGCCTTCCGCCTCGCCGAATGGCGTGGTTCCGTCGTGGTCGTCAACTTCTGGGCGTCCTGGTGTGCGCCCTGCGGTGACGAAGCACCGGACCTGCAGGCCGTCGCCGATGCCACGGCTGGCCTCAGCGTGCGCATGCTCGGCGTGAACATCAACGATGACCGCGACGCGGCCAGGAAGTTTGTCGACGCCTACCAATTGACCTACCCGAGCCTGTTCGATCCGGCCGGTGAGATTCCGCTGATCTTTCCCGCGATCTCGCCCCGCACGCTCCCGAACACCGTCGTCCTTGACCGGGCCGGCAACGTGGCAGCCGTCGCTCGCCGCAAAGTCACCCGCACCGAACTCGAGGCCGCTGTTCGAGCCCTCGCCGCGGAGTCGGTGGCAACCGGGTGACTGGCAGCCAAACGCTCCGCGCTCAGGGCACTGGCTCCCACTGTGACCCAGGGCCACCTGTGAGCCGGCGGCTGCGGTGATCAAAAAGCGGATCCGGTCGTGGTGGTGACCGGATCCGCTGTTCGATCAAGCGGGGGTGCTGTCCTCAGGACGTCCGGGAGCGGCGGAGGGCCAGGACGGCGACGACCAGGCCGGCCAGGCCGGCGACGAGGCCTGCGATGCCCAGGCCGATGGCCGTACCGTCGCCGCTGCCGCCGCCATCGTCCTTCGCGGCGACCGAAGCGGCAGGTGCCGCGGAGGCCCCGGATGCCGTGGCGTCGGTCTTCTTGGTGAGCTTGAGGACGGGGGCGGGGTGCTCGGCCTCGGCGCCGGCGGCGGGCTCGTCGATCCAGCGGACGATCTCGCCGGTGGAGTAGGTCTGGAGGGCCTTGAAGACGATCTGGTCGGTGGTCGGCAGGGGGCCGAGGGAGACGTCGAACTCCTGGAACTGGTGGGGCTTGATCTCCGCGCCGGCTGACGCGGTCCAGGTGATTTTGGAGACGGCGTCGGTGAGTTCGCCGTCGTCGGTCTTGATCGGTGTGGCGAGCTTGCTGGTCTCGGCGACGGCGGTCCAGCCCTGGAGCGGTTTGAGCGACACCGACGCGATCGGCTTGTCGGTGGGCAGCGCGATCTCGAGTTTGGTGGTGGAGGCGTCGTCGCGCTCGTTGGGCACCCGGAACGTCACCTTGGTGTAGCCGCCCTGCGTGGCGGTGTTGGGGTTGACGGTGACGTGAGCGGAGGCGGCGGCGGGGAAGGCGAGTGCAGCGGCGGCGGCCGCGGCGACGGCGACACCCGCGCGGACCACGTGGGTCAGGCGCATGATGCGGGCTGTCCTCTCGGGCAGGAACGACAAGGTCAACCGGGTAGTCGCCCCGGACCGCCGGAAAGTTCCCCGCGGTTCTACGCTAAGTCCGCCGGGTCGGCATACGCCGTGCCGAGCGCCGTGACGGCGAACAGGCCGATCGCCAGGACGTGCACCGCCGTGCACCACAGGCAGATCGCGTCGAGGGTGAAGAGCTCCGCGTAGACGAGCCAGACGACGAACAGCACGCCGACGCCGGTACAGGCGAGGCGGGCGAGCCGCACGTCCCGTCGGGGTGTCCGCCACAGCGCCGACAGGGCGAGCATGGCGACGAAGTACAGCAGACCCAGCACCGCCACGGGGATGCCGAACACCGCGGACTGCTCGCTGGTGGTGACCTTCAGGCAGTTGAGCGCTCCCGTGTCCGGGCAGGCGAGGGTCGTCGACGACGTGAAGTGCTCATACGTCAGGTACGCGGACACGCCCAGGCCGAGCACGGACAGCACCAGCGAAACGGGCGGCACCCACCGCTGCACCAGCTGGTCGGTGGTGGTCTCGGTCATGCTCAGACCTTTCCCTGGAAGGCGGTCACGGCCTGGGAGGTGCAGACGTTCGCCGGTTTGCCGCCGGTCACCTTGCACAGCACGGCGGTGATCGCGTTGGCGTTGCCGTTGACCGCCTTCGCGATCTCGCTGCCGGGGTCGGACAGCGCCTTGGTCACCTGCTCGGCGGTCATGCCGGCGAGCAGGTCCGGGCTGAACGTCGCGCCGGAGGTGATCGCCTGGTTGGCGTAGTCGACGAACGGGATCGATCCGGCGGACTTCGCGTCCACGTAGGGCGGGGCGTTGAACTTCTGCACCAGCTGCGCCTGCTGGGGGGTCAGCTGGTCCAGCGGCGTGTACGAGCCGCCCTTGCGGGTCCTGCCGCTGGTCTCGACGCCCTGGAAGGTGAGCACGTCGCTGGTGTACGTGCTGCCGTGGAACGACACCGTCGGCGTGTCGGGGTACACGTCGTCGGACGCCGAAGCGGTGATCGTCAGGCCGCTGAACGTCCCGAACCGGGACAGCGCGACGACCACCGGCCAGCGCTGCGCGGCGCAGAACGGGCAGTACTCGGCGCCGACATACAGCACCAGGGGCTTGCCGCCCTCGGTGAGCACCGGCTGGCCGGTGACCGCCTTCGGCAGGATCTCGGCGGATCCGACGCCGACCTGGTCGAGGACCGCGGGCGGCACGGACGTCAACTGCGCGACGATCGCGGCGGCCGCCTCGCCGGTGGGGAAGGCCGGTGTGGGCTTGGTCTCGGGCCCTCCGGCGCCGCCGAGCTTGGCCACGATCATGACCGCGAACACGACCAGGACGGCGGCGATCGCGGCCGTCGCCTTGCGCATCCTGCCCCGCCTGGCGGTCGCCCGCTCCTGGATCAGTCGCATCCGTCGCGCGTATTCGCGCGAGTCCCGCTGGCGCTTCGACACGCGCAACCCCCACTCGTCTGTCTATTAGTCGTATCGGACCCGCCCGTTGGTTCCCTCCGTGGCTGAATTTAGGCAGACGCGCGTCCGTCGCACTGGGTCGAAGGTCTCGCCACGCCGGGTACAGCGGCAGATCTTGCGCGGGCCGGTGCGGCGGTGCAATGTGGCTTGTCGGCACCTGGACACGGACGCGAGGGGCTAAACGACCATGCAGCGACGACATCTTCTGACAGCGGCGGCGAGCGGTGCGGTCGCCGGCGCCGCGGGCCTGGCCGGCACCGCGGCGGCCGGCGAGAGCGGGGGCCCAGCGTTGAAGCCCGGCAAGACCCGGCTGATCAGCCTGTCGCACGTCAACGACCCGGCGACGACCAACATCTACCCCGGCGATCCGGCGTTCGAGCTGGAGACCATCGCCACCATCGAGAACGAGGGCTACTACCTGCAGTACGTCCGCGAGGGCGAGGCGACGGGCACGCACTGGGGCGCACCCGGGCACTTCAACGCCGGCGAGCCCCTGGCGGACGACCTCGACCCCAACGACCTGTTCCTGCCCGCGGTCAAGATCGACGTGCGGGACAAGTGCGCCCGCAACGCCGACTACGCGCTGACGGTCGACGACGTGAAGCAGTGGGAGCGCCGGCACGGCCGCATCCCCGACGAGTCGATGATCATCATGTGGACCGGCTGGGAGTACAAGTGGGGGACCGACGCGTTCCCGAACCTCGACGCCGACGGGGTCCTGCACCAGCCGGGCTTCGCACCCGAGACGGTCCAGTGGTTCATCGACACCGGCCGGATCGGGCGCAACGGCGGCACCGGCATCGACACGTTCGGCCCCGACCTGGGCACTGACCCCGACTTCAGGGCGTCGCTGCTGGTGTACCGGCGGCACCGCATCAGCCTGGAGATCCTGGCCAACCTGGCCAAGTTCCCGGCGACCGGCGGGTCGATCCTGTGCGGCGGCTTCATCAACGCGAAGGGCTCCGGGTCGACCGCGCTCATCTACGGCGTCCTTCCTCACTAAAGTCGCGCCTCCGGGTGCCGATGCGGTGCGTGTGGAAGGCATCACCGGCATCGCCACCCGGATGGCAGAGATCCGCTCGCAGCTCGCCGCCCTGACCCCGCCTCCTGCTGTACAGGCCGCGCCGGAGTCGTCCTTCGCCTCCGCGTTGTCGGCGGCGACGTCGTTGCAGGACCGCTACGAGAACGGCCGCATCCCCGTCACGGCGCTCGCCGAGGTCGGCTCGACCGGGCACCGCCTCGCCGCCCCGGCCGCGGCCGCGCTCGAGAGCCTCCTGCGCGCGGCGCAGCGCGACGGCGTGAAGATCGGGATCACCGACTCGTACCGCAGCTATGACGAGCAGGTCGACCTCGCCCGCCGCAAGGGCCTCTACTCCCAGGGCGGCCTGGCGGCGAAGCCCGGCACCAGCGACCACGGCTGGGGCCTCGCCGTCGACCTGGACCTCGACGCCAAGGCGCAGGCCTGGATGCGGGCCAACGGCGGCCGTTTCGGCTTCACCGAGAACACGCCCCGCGAGCCGTGGCACTGGAAGTTCACCGCCTGAAGTTGTCGTACCCGGCGGTTACTCTGCCGGGCATGGTGTTGTCGTTGCTGCTCACCGCGCATCTCGGCCTGGCCGCCATGTGGTGCGGCTCGATGGGCTACAGCCTGCTGGTCGTCCAGCCGAAGCTGGCCCGCGCCGGGCTCGGCGACGACCAGCTGGAGGAGCTGCTGACGCTGCTCGCCCAGGGCAACCGCTGGAAGGTCGTCCCGATCGTCGCCGCCCTGCTGGCCACGGCCGCCGTCATCCTCACACTGACGGGCAGTGCCGTCTTCATCGCGGTGTTGCTCTTGTACTGCGCTGCCGCCGCCGTGTTCGCCGACGTGTCCTGGCGGCACTGGCCGACCCGGGTGTTCGCGCTGCCCGCCGAGCGTTCCGGCCTGCGCCGCGCCCTCCGCTTACGCGCCTGGACGATGCTGGTCCTGGTCGGCGCGGCCTTCACCACCGCGCTGTGGACGTCGGCGTGGGTCTGGACGGGTGCGTCCTGACTCCGGTCGGCTGTGTGTTCCCGATCGTCGTTCTGGTGGGCGGTGCTGTGGGCAACGGCCTGGGCCGCCCGCTGTTAGTGTTCGCGGGGCGACCAGCGTCGATGCATTTGGCCGCCCGGCCTGACAGGAGGACCTGATGTATCCGGCACCCGCCGCCCGCCCGAGTTTCGGCTGGAAGCTCCTGCAGAGCTGGTGGGTCCTCATCTCGATCCTGGGGTTCGGCTGCTTCAGCGGCGCGGGCCTGGTCCTCGTCGGCCTGCGCGCCCGGAAGCCGGCGTGGTGGGGCTGCGGCGTCGGGTACCTCCTCATCGGCACCGCCATGGTCGTGCTGTCCGAGAAGGCCACGGTGCCGGACGATCCTTCCAGCGGCGGTGGCTTCGCGGCGCTCTGGCTCGTGCTGTGGGTGGTGTGCGTCGTGCACTCGTTCGTGCTCAACGTGTACTGGCTCCGCTGGCTGGAGCAGCGCCGCGCCGTGGCGGCGTTCGGCTCCCCCGCTGCCTTCGGCTCCCCAGCCGCCTTCGGGTCGCCCGCGGCGTTCGGGTCTCCGGCCGCCTTCGGTTCGCCTGCGGCGTTCGGTTCGCCGGTGGGTCCGGCGTCCGCGGTGCCGTATTCCGTGCCGCCGGCCGGTTTCCCTGCCCAGGCGACCCCGCCCGCCGGGTTCAATCCGTACGCGACGCCGGCGGCCGGTTTCCCCGCGCAGGCGACGCCGCCCGCCGGCTTCGGTCCGCAGGCCACGCCGTCGGCCGGCTTTCCGGCCCAGTCCGGCGGGTTCACGTCGCAGCAGTTCACGGTCGACCCGATCCCGTCGACCTCCACCACCCCGTGGCCCGCCCCGACACCCTGGACGCCGACCGCCGCGTCTGTCGACGTCAACACCGCCGACGCCACGCTGCTCGCCACCCTCGACGACTTCGACGCCGCCCGCGTCGCGTACGTCCTCTCCGAACGCCACCGCCGCGGCGGCTTCACCAGCCTCTCCGAGTTCGCCACGACCGCCCAGCTGTCCCCGCACCAGTTCGACCGCATCCAGCACCGCCTGACCCTCACACCCCCTCGCCGGTACTGATCCGGCGTGTGCCGGCTCCATCGCACAGCGTGACGCGACTGGATTCGGCGTTGCGCGGGAGGGAGAATGGTGGGGCAGCGCCAATCGGGGGAGGCGGCGCATGTTCGCTCTGCCATTGTCTGAGACGTGTCGATCTGATGTGGTGGCCGGCCAGCACGCCCGTCGCCGCGAGGAACGCCGGCGGGCCAGGGCCGAGTTCGCTGAGGCGCGCACGCACGGACTCGCAGCCCGACACGCCGTGAAGCTGGCCCGCCTCCGCCCGCCACCGTCCAACAGGCCACACACCGCAGCCCGGTTCGCAGCCCAGCCCGCTGACCGGCCTGCTGCAGTGGCTCCGCCCACTGCCCGGCCCACTGCTGCGGTTTCGCGCGCTGCCCGGCCTGCTGACTGGTCCACTGCCCGGCCGGCTGTTGTGGTCCCGCACGTTGCGTGTCTTCACCGACGATCGCGCCGACCAGCCGCCCGCACGCGGGTCGCGGCGGTCCAGCTGGCACTCTTCCCGATCGATCTCGTGCTCGACGCACTTCCGCCGAGGGCCGCCCCGGTCGACGCAGTTTGTGGAGGAGCTTCGGTCGGGTCGGGCGGAGCTTCGCCGGCGCTGGGGGCTGCTTCAGCTGGGTCGGGGGTGGTTCTGGGTGCGGCGGGGGTGCTAGTGGACGAGGAGGACGACCAGGGTGCGGGGGCCGTGGACGCCTTCGACGCGGTTGAGTTCGATGTCGCTGGTGGCGGAGGGGCCGCTGATGAGGGTCAGGGGGCGGGTCGGGGTGAGGCGGGCGAGCAGGTCGGGAACGGTGCGGACGACCTGGTCGGCGCGGACCACGCAGAAGTGGCGGTCGGGGACGAGGGTGATCGCGCGGCGGCCCTGGTCGGGGCTGCCGTCGAGGGCGATCGTCCCGGTCTCGGCGCACGCGGCGGCGCAGGCGGTGGCGACGCCGGCGAAGGTGTCCAGGTCGGCGGGGGTGAGGGTGCCGTCGTCGACGTGGGCGCCGGGGAGCTCGAACGGCAGGGCCGGCGGCACGATCAGCCGGCCGCCGGGAGGCATGGTGGCGGCGAGGGCGGCGCGCAGGTCGGTCTCGAGCGTGGCGGGGGTGGTGGGGACGACCGTGGCCTTGTAGTCGGTCAGGCGGTCGGCGAGCAGGGACAGCAGCTCGGGGGAGCCGGTCGGCACCGCCCCGGCGCGCTGGTAGTCCCGTGGCACGGCGGGCACGGCCGGGTCGGGCCCGAGCGCGGCCCGGATACGAGCCAGCACGTCGGCGCGGGCGTCAGTCATCGGCCCTCCTGCGCATCGAGATGGGGGAGGTCACGCCGCTGATCAGAAGACTCGCCAGGACGGCCATCAGCGGGCGACCCCGGCCGGCCATCAGCGGGCGACCCCGGCCGGGGATCAGCCGGCGAATCGGAGCGGAGGTCAGAAGCGGGGCCGGGACCAGGATCAGATGACGGCTCGGGAAGCGGTTCAGAAGGCGGACCGGAGCGGAGGTCGGCAGGCGAGCCCGGAAGGAGATCGGCAGGCGAGCTGGGCTGGGGGTCGGCAAGCGAGCCGGGCTGGGCGTCAGAGGCTGAGCCGGGCTGGGCGTCAGAGGCTGAGCCGGGCTGGGCGTCAGAAGCCGAGCCGGGCTGGGCGTCAGAAGCCGAGCCGGTCCGGGCGTCTGATGGCGAGCCGGGGTGGGGGGCGGCGGGCAGGGAGTCAGGAGCCGGGCCGGGATGGGCGTCAGCGGGCAGATCGGGCTGGGCAACAGGAGGTGGGCCAGAGCGGGGGTCAGGAGGAGAGCCGGGACCGGGGTTGGCGGGTGAGTTGGGGTGGGCGTCAGAAGGCGGGCTGGAGCGGGGGGCAGGAGGCGAGGTAGGACCGGGGGCAGCGGACAGGCCGGGACCGGGGTTGGCGGGTGAGTTGGGGTCGGCGGGCGAGGTGGGCCGGGCATCTGAAGGTGGTGCGGGGCGGGTGCGCCACCAGTCGCGGAAGGACTGGGCCGGGGGGCGGGGGAGGTCGCGGGAGGTGGTCCACGCGGAGAGGGGTGGGGGCAGGGTCGTGATGTGGTTGGTGCGGCGGCCGAGGAGGCGGCCGAGGCGTAGGAGGCGTTCGGCGCTGCGGAAGCGGGCCGGGCGGGACATCACCCAGGACATGGCGGCCATGGTGATGGCCTCGGGGGAGGGGAGCGGGGAAGCGGCGCGCGCTTCCACGTGGCGGTTTCGCAGGTGTACCAGCATCGAGGGGATGTCGATGCGGACGGGGCAGGCGTCGAAGCAGGCGCCGCAGAGGCTGGAGGCGTAGGGGAGGGAGGCGTTGTCCTCGACGCCGGTGAGCTGGGGGCTGAGGACGGCGCCGATCGGGCCGGGGTAGACGGAGCCGTAGGCGTGGCCGCCGGTGCGTTCGTAGACGGGGCAGACGTTGAGGCAGGCGCTGCACCGGATGCAGTGCAGGGCGGCCCGGCCCGAAGGGTCCGACAGGACGGCGGTGCGGCCGTTGTCGACCAGGACGAGATGGAAGTCCTGCGGGCCGTCGCCGGGGGTGACGCCGGTCCAGAGGGACGTGTAGGGGTTCATCCGCTCGCCGGTCGACGAGCGGGGCAGCAGCTGCAGGAACACCTCCAGGTCGGTCCACGTGGGGACGACCTTCTCGATGCCCATGACCGTGATCAGGGTCTGCGGGAGGGTCAGGCACATGCGGCCGTTGCCCTCGGACTCGACGACGGCGAGGGTGCCGGTCGAGGCGACCGCGAAGTTGGCCCCCGACACCGCGACCCGAGCGGTCAGGAACTTCTCGCGCAGGTACGCGCGGGCGGCCATCGCCAGCTCGCGCGGATCGTCGGAGAGCGAGGCGGCGGCAGGCATCGTGCGGCGGAAGATGTCGCGGATCTCGGTGCGGTTGCGGTGGATGGCGGGGACCAGGATGTGCGACGGCTTGTCGTCGCCGAGCTGCACGATGAGCTCCGCCAGGTCGGTCTCCCACGCGGTGACACCGCCCTCGGCGAGCGCCTCGTTGAGCCCGATCTCCTGCGTCGCCATCGACTTGACCTTGACGACCTCGGTGGCGCCGGCCGCGCGGACCAGGTCGAGGACGATCGCGTTGGCCTCGACCGCGTCGCGGGCCCAGTGCACGGTGCCGCCGCGGGCGGTCACCTGCTCCTCCAGCTGGACGAGGAGGGTGTCGAGGTTGGCCATGACGTAGCCCTTGATCGCCTCACCGGCGAGGCGCAGCTCCTCCCAGTCGGGCACCTCGGCCACGACGGCGGCGCGCTTGCCGCGGATGGTGCTCGTGGCATGGCCCAGGTTGCGCCGCAGCTGGTCGTCGGCGAGCGCCGTCCGGGCCGCGACCGGGAAGGACGTTGAGCCACGCAACGCGCCGACACCTCGCGGCGCGTACACCGGCATCCCAAGGAACACGGAGGTCATGTCGCCGCCAGAATCTCTGCGAGGTGCACGGGGCGGGCAGCGGTGGACAGGCGGGACAGGCCGCCGCCGATGTGCATGAGGCAGGACGAGTCGCCGGCCGAGACGACCGAGGCGCCGGTGGACAGGACGCTGCGGAGCTTGTCGCTGAGCATGGCCGCGGACGTGTCGGCGTTCTTCAGCGCGAACGTGCCGCCGAAGCCGCAGCACTGGTCGGCGCCGGGCAGCTCGACGAGGTCGATGTCGCGGACCGCGCGCAGCAGCCGCAGCGGCCGGTCGCCGACCCGCAGCATGCGCAGCGAGTGGCAGGTCGGGTGGTAGGTGACGCGGTGCGGGAAGCGGGCGCCGACGTCGGTGACGCCGAGGACGTCGACGAGGAACTCCGACAGCTCATAGGTGCGCTCGCCGAGCTCCTCCGCCCGGTGCGACAGCGCGACCCGGCCGGCCCGGCGGGCGACGGCCGCGTGCTGGTGGCGGATCGAGCCGACGCACGAGCCCGACGGCGCGACGATCGCCTCGTAGCCGGCGAACGTGTCGACCTGGTGCTCGACCAGGCGGACGGCCTCGCGCTGGTAGCCCGTGTTGATGTGCATCTGGCCGCAGCAGGTCTGCGCCTCGGGGAAGACGACCTCGTGGCCGAGCCGCTCCAGCAGCTCGACCGTGGCCCGGCCGACCTGCGGAAACATCGCGTCGGCGAGACAGGTCACGAACAGTGCCACACGCATCGATCACCGCCCTTTCAGAGGATCCCGCTGAGATGACCGGCGGGTGCGGGGCCGGCCACTCGACTCGCGGACGATCAGCTCCGGCTGGAACACCACGTGGCGGTGCTCATGGCGGCCGTCGTCCTCGATCTCCTCGAGCAGCAGGGCCGTGGCGGTGCGACCGAGCTGTTCCCGAGGCTGTCGCACGGAGGATAGCGGCACCGCGGCCGCCGCGGCGAACTCGATGTCGTCATATCCCACGATCGCCACGTCCTGCGGCACGCGGATGCCCCGCTGGGTGAGGCCCTGCAGCACGCCGAGCGCGACGAGGTCGTTGGCGCAGAAGACCGCCGTGGAGCCGGCCGCGGCGTCGATCTCGGCGGCGGCCGCCCGGCCCGCGGCGACGGTGAGGTTGGGCGTGGGGACCACCGAGAGCTCGGCCTTCCCGGCCACGGCCGCGGAGATCCCGGCGTGCCGCTCCCGGACCTGGGTGATGGAGGCCGGCCCGCCGACGAACGTGATCCGCCGGTGGCCCTGCTCCACGAGGTGCTCGCCGGCGAGCCGGCCGCCGAGCACGTCGTCGACCGCGACCGAGCAGCGGCTGTGCCGGCCGGTGCCGCGGTCGACCAGCACGACCGGGGTGCCGCGCTGGATGAGCAGCTCCAGGCGCGAGTTCGGCGACTCGTCGACGGGCGTGATCAGTACACCGCGGACCCGCTGCTCCTCGAGGAGGTCGAGGTGGCGATGCTCGCGTCCGGCGTCCTCGCCGCTGTTGCAGACCACGACCATGACGCCGTGCTCCTCGGCGGCCGCCTCCGCGCCGCGGACCACGTCGGTGAAGAACGGGTTGGTCACGTCGAGCACGACGAGCGCGATCTGCCGGCTGTGCCCGGCCCGCAGCTGCCGCGCCGAGTCGTTGCGCACGTAGCCCAGCTCGGCGATGGCGTCGAGGACCCGCTGCCGGGTCGACGAGGCGACCAGCTCGGGACGGTTGAGCACGTTGCTGACGGTGCCGATGGAGACGCCCGCGCGGCGGGCCACCTCCTTGATGCCGGTCGTGGTGGACATCGATCTCCCGTACCTCTGAAACGTGTCAACTCGAAGAGGGTGTATCAAACCGGTAACGCCATTGAAACTCTTGACGCCATCGACGGTCTGCTTCTACCGTCACTGTAGTCATTGTATGAAACGTTTCACAAGGGAGGACGGCGAGGTGCTGGTTCTCGAGGGCGTGAGCAAGTCGTTCGGCGCCGTGGCCGCGCTGCGCGACGTGCGCCTGGAGCTGCGCGGCGGCGAGGCGCACGCCCTCGTCGGGGAGAACGGCGCGGGCAAGTCGACGCTGGTGAAGATCCTGGCCGGCGCGCACGCCCCCGACACCGGCACGATCACGCTCGACGGGCAGCCGCTGCGGCTCGGCGGCCCCGCCGACGCCCGCGACGCCGGCATCGCCGTCATTTACCAGGAGCCGACGCTGTTCCCGGACCTGACCGTCGCGGAGAACATCTTCATCGGCCGGCAGCCGCTGCGCTCGCTGCGCCGCGTCGACACCGCCGCGATGCGGGCCCGGTCCGCCGAGCTGTTCGCCAGGCTCGGCGTGCACCTCGACCCGGACCGGCCGGCCCGCGGGCTGTCGATCGCCGACCAGCAGCTGGTCGAGATCGCCAAGGCGCTGTCGTTCGACGCCCGGATCCTGGTCATGGACGAGCCGACCGCCGCGCTGTCCGGGGTCGAGGTCGAGCGGCTCTTCGCCGTCGCCCGGTCGCTGCGCGACGCCGGGGCCGCGGTGCTGTTCATCTCGCACCGCTTCGACGAGGTCTTCTCGCTCTGCCAGCGGATCACCGTCATGCGCGACGGCCAGTGGGTCTCCACCGACCCCGCCGACGCGCTCACCGTCGACCAGGTCGTGCGGCGGATGGTCGGCCGCGAGGTCTCCACCATGTACCCGCAGCGCACCGCCGAGGTCCGCGAGGCCCGGCTGGAGGTCGACGGGCTCACCCGTGCCGGCGTCTTCCAGGACGTGTCGTTCACCGTCCACAGCGGCGAGATCGTCGCCCTCGCCGGGCTCGTCGGCGCCGGCCGCTCCGAGGTGATCCGCGCCGTCTTCGGCATCGACCGGCACGACGCCGGCGAGGTCCGCGTCGACGGCAGGCCGCTGCAGAAGGGCAGCGCGTCCGCGGCGATCGCCGCCGGCCTCGCGCTCGTGCCCGAGGACCGCCGGCAGCAGGGCCTGGTGATGGAGCTGTCGGTGGAGCGCAACGCGACCCTGCCGCGGCGCTGGTCGCTGAGCCGGATCGGGCTGCTCCTCGGCCCGTCGGAGCGCCACGACGCCCGCACCTGGACGGAGCGGCTGCAGGTGAAGGCGGCCAGGCTGAGCGACCCGGTCGCCACCCTCTCCGGCGGCAACCAGCAGAAGGTCGTCCTGGCGAAGTGGCTGTCGACGGCGCCGCGGGTGCTCATCGTCGACGAGCCGACCCGCGGCATCGACGTCGGCACCAAGGCCGAGGTGCACCGGCTGCTCAGCGAGCTTGCGGACCAGGGCGTCGCCGTGCTCATGGTCTCCAGCGAGCTGCCCGAGGTCCTCGGCATGGCGGACCGGGTCCTCGTCATGCACGAAGGGCGGCTCGCCGCCGACATCCCCCGTACCCGAGCCGACGAGGAGTCCGTGATGCTGGCGGCGACAGGACAGGCGTCATGACCGGCCAGCGAAGCGGCTCGGGCCGGTCATCATGTGGCAGGTTCGGGGCAGGCCGACGCCGGAGCGCAGCGGAGGTGGCGGCATGACCGCCGTGCTCGACAGAGCAGAGGTGAAGACCTCGAAGCTCACCCACCGGGTGTTCCTGGTCCGCGAGCTCGGCATCCTCGTGGCGCTGGTGCTGCTCATCGGCGGCACCGCGATCAGCAACCCGCGGTTCCTGCACGCGCAGAGCGTCAAGGACCTGCTGCTCGGCTCGACGATCCTGGCGATCCTCGCGACCGGCCAGGCGATCGTGGTCGTCACCCGCAACGTCGACCTGTCCGTCGGCTCGGTGCTCGGGCTGTCGGCGTTCGCGACCGGCACCCTGTTCCTCGACCATCCCGGGCTGCCGATCCCGGTGGTGCTCCTGGCCGGCACGGCGCTCGGGGCGGTGTGCGGCGCGGTCAACGGTGCTCTCATCGCCGCCGCCCGGGTGCCGGCGCTGGTGGTCACGCTCGGCACGCTGTACGTCTTCCGCGGCATCGACTACCGGTGGGCGACCGGCAAGCAGATCAACGCCGCCGACATCCCGCACGGGTTCCTGCGCATGGGCACCGCCACCGTCCTCGGCGTGCCGGTGCTGACCCTGTTCGCGGTCGTCGTCGTCCTCTGCGCCGGGTTCTACCTGCGCTCCTATCGCAGCGGGCGGGAGTTGTACGCGATCGGCTCCGACCCCGCCGCGGCGCGGCTCTCGGGCATCCGGGTGGGCCGGCGGGTGTTCGCCGCGTTCACCGCCAGCGGCGCGCTCGCCGGGCTCGCCGGGGTGCTGTACGTCGCCCGGTTCGGCACCCTCGACGCCAACGCCGGCCTCGGCCTGGAGCTCAACGTCGTCGCCGCGGTCGTCGTCGGCGGGGTCGCCATCTTCGGCGGCAGCGGCTCGGTCTACGGCGCGGCGCTCGGTGCCGTGCTGCTCACCACGATCGCCAGCGCCCTGCCGGTGCTCGGCATCAACCCGTTCTGGCAGCGGGCCGCGATCGGCGCGCTCATCCTCGCGGCGATCGGCCTGGACCGGGTCCTGTCGCTCCGCGTCGCACGCAGCCTGCAGGGAGGCCCGGGCAAATGACCGAGCTCAGCACCACGGCCAAGGCCGCGCCGGCCGCGCCCGGGAGAAGAAGCCTGGTGGTCTCCTGGGACGTCGTGGTCCTCGTGGCCCTCGTCCTGGTCGCCGTCATCGGCGCCGCCACCATCGACGGCGTCGCCAGCCCGCGGTTCTGGCGGTTCGTGACCCTGGAGGTCGTGCCGATCGCGATCATCGCGCTGCCGATGACCCTGGTCGTCATCACCGGCGAGATCGACCTGTCCGTCGCCAGCACGCTCGGCCTCACCTGCGCCGTCATGGGTGACCTGTGGGCGCACGGGGTCACGTCGCTGCCGCTGCTGATCGCGCTGTGCCTGCTGCTCGGCGCGGTCCTCGGCGCCGTCAACGGCCTGTTCGTCACCGTGTTCGGGCTGCCGTCGCTGGCGGTCACGATCGGCACCCTCGCGCTGTACCGGGGGCTCGCGTACGTCGTCCTCGGCGACAAGGCCGTCGCCGACTACCCGGTCGCCTGGACCGACGCCGCGATCGACCCCATCCCCGGCCTCACGATCCCGTGGGTGATCATCGTCGTCGCGGTCCTCGCGGTGCTGTTCGGGGTGCTGCTGCACGCCACCCCGGTCGGCCGCGGCCTGTACGCGATGGGCAACAACACGGAGGCGGCCCGCTTCGCCGGGATCGCGGTCGCCCGCACCAAGTTCTGGCTCTTCGTCGCCACCGGCACGATGGCGTCGCTCGCCGGGGTCTTCTGGACGTTCCGGTTCGCCAGCGCCCGCGCCGACAACGGCAACGGCCTGGAGCTCGCGGTCGTCGCGGCGGTCCTGCTCGGCGGCGTCTCCATCTTCGGCGGCCGCGGCGGCATGATCGGCGTCATCGGCGCCGTCCTGCTGCTCAGCACCCTGCGCAACGCCCTGCAACTGGCGAACGTGCCGGCGAACACCCTCACCATCATCACCGGCTCGCTGCTCATCGCCTCGGTCGTCGGGCCGAACGTCATCGGCATGGCGCGCGAGCGCCTGCGCCGGCGGCGCACCACGTAACGACACCCCCCACCCCCGTTTCCGCGCGACCCCCGCTGAAAGGATTCAATCCCATGAGAGCTGGCAAGCTCATCGCGGTCGCGGTAGCCGCCGCGCTCGCGTTCAGCACCACCGCCTGCGCCGAGGACTCCGACACCGGCAGCACCGGCGACACCGGCACCGCCACCTCCGACACCATCAAGAGCGGCCTGAAGGTCGCGTTCCTGCCGAAGCAGGTCAACAACCCGTACTTCGACACCTCCGACAACAAGGGCGGCAAGGTCGCCGTCGAGGAGTTCAAGGGCTCCTACACCGAGACCGGCCCGTCCGAGGCCAGCCCGTCGGCGCAGGTCAGCTACATCAACACGCTGTCGCAGCAGGGCACCAACGTGATCGCGGTGTCCGCCAACGACAAGGACGCCATCTGCGGCGCCCTCAACGAGGCCCGCAAGGCCGGCGCGAAGGTCGTCACGTACGACTCCGACACCAAGCCCGAGTGCCGCGACCTCTTCATCAACCAGGCGACCTCCGAGGGCATCGCGAAGGTCCAGATCAAGCTCATCTCCGAGGCGATCGGCGCCGACGGCGGCGAGATCGCGATCCTGTCGGCGACGGCCAACGCCACGAACCAGAACGCCTGGATCGAGATGATGAAGACCGAGCTGGCGAAGCCGGAGTACAGCAAGCTCAAGCTGGTCGACACCGTCTACGGCGACGACGACGACCAGAAGTCCTTCCAGGAGGCGCAGGGCCTGCTCGCCAAGCACCCCAACCTGAAGGGCATCATCTCGCCGACCACCGTCGGCATCGCCGCCGCCGGCCGGTACCTGTCCGGCTCCACGTACAAGGGCAAGGTCCAGCTCACCGGTCTCGGCACCCCGAACCAGATGAAGGCCTACGTCAAGGACGGCACCGTCAAGGCGTTCGCGCTGTGGAACCCGGCCGACCTCGGCTACCTGGCCGCCTACGCGGGCGCGTCGCTCGCCTCCGGCGTCATCAAGGGCAAGGAGGGCGACAAGTTCAAGGCCGGCAAGCTCGGCGAGTTCACCGTCGGCAAGGACGGCACCATCCTCCTCGGTGACCCGTTCACGTTCAACGCCTCCAACGTGGACCAGTTCAACTTCTAAGGGGGTTCGGCGTGCGTCGGGTCTGCTTCACCCTCCAGGTCAAACCCGATCGGCTGGATGAGTACCGGCGCCGCCACGCCCACGTCTGGCCCGAGATGCTCGCCGCGCTGCGGGACGCGGGCTGGCACGACTACTCGCTCTTCCTCCGCGACGACGGCCTGCTCGTCGGCTATCTCCTCACCGAGGACTTCGCCGCCGCGCAGGCCGCCATGGACGCCACCGACGTCGACCGGCGCTGGCAGGCGGAGATGGCGGAGTTCTTCATCAACGGTCGGCACTTCGTCGTCCTCGACGAGGTGTTCAACCTCGACCACCAGCTTGGAGCGTTGCAATGACAGAGCTCGCCCCGGAGACGCGCACGCGTGTCGCGGCCCAGCTGCGCGGCCAGCGGATCGAGACGGCGTCCTGGGCATACGGCAACTCGGGCACCCGGTTCAAGGTGTTCCCGCAGGAGGGCGTGCCCCGGGACCCGTATGAGAAGCTCGCCGACGCGGCGACCGTGCACCGGTTCACCGGCGTGGCGCCGACCGTGGCGCTGCACATTCCGTGGGACCTCGTCGACGACTATACCGACCTCGCCCGCCACGCCCGGGACCTCGGCGTCGCGCTCGGCACCATCAACACCAACGTGTTCCAGGACAACGACTACAAGCTCGGCAGCGTCACCAACCCGGACCCCGGCATCCGCCGCAAGGCGATCGGGCACCTGCTGGAGTGCGTCGACGTGATGGACCGCACCGGCTCGCGGGACCTGAAGCTGTGGTTCTCCGACGGCACCAACTACCCCGGCCAGGACGACGTGCGGACCCGGCAGGACCGCCTCGCCGAGGCGCTGCGCGAGACGTACGACCGGCTCGGGCCCGACCAGCGGATGCTGCTGGAGTACAAGCTGTTCGAGCCGGCCTTCTACATGACCGACGTGCCCGACTGGGGCACCGCCTACGCGCACTGCCTCACGCTGGGGGAGCGGGCGCAGGTCGTCATCGACACCGGGCACCACGCGCCCGGCACCAACATCGAGTTCATCGTCGCGGTCCTGCTGCGGGCCGGGAAGCTCGGCGGCTTCGACTTCAACTCCCGCTTCTACGCCGACGACGACCTGATGGTCGGCGCCGCCGACCCGTTCCAGCTGTTCCGGATCATGCACGAGATCGTGCTCGACGACGCGCTGACGGGGAAGGGGATCGCGTTCATGCTCGACCAGTGCCACAACCTGGAGCCGAAGATCCAGGCGGTGATCCGGTCCGTGCTCAACGTGCAGGAGGCGACCGCGAAGGCGCTGCTCGTCGACCATGCCGCCCTGCGCGCGGCGCAGCTGGAGGGCGACGTGCTGGGCGCCAACGAGGTCCTCATGGACGCGTACAACACCGACGTGCGGCCGTTGCTGCGCTCGGTTCGGGAGGACATGGGCCTCGACCCGGACCCGATCGGCGCGTACAAGCGGTCCGGGTACCTGGAGAAGGTCCGCGCCGAGCGGGTCGGCGGCACGCAGGCCGGGTGGGGCGCGTGAAGGACCTCATCGCCCGCTCCCGCCGCCTGGGCGCCGACCCCCGCAACACCAACTACGCCGGCGGCAACACCTCGGCCGTCGGCCTCGCCGCGGACCCCGTCACCGGCGGCGACGTGGAGGTGCTGTGGGTCAAGGGATCCGGCGGCGACCTCGGCACGCTCACCGAGGCGGGCCTCGCCGTGCTGCGCCTGGACCGCCTGCGCGCGCTCACCGGCGTGTACCCGGGGGTGGAGCGCGAGGACGAGATGGTCGCCGCGTTCGACTACTGCCTGCACGGCCGTGGCGGGGCCGCACCGTCGATCGACACCGCCATGCACGGCCTGGTGGAGGCCGCGCACGTCGACCACCTGCACCCGGACGCGGGCATCGCCCTCGCCACCGCCGCCGACGGGCCGGCGCTGACGAAGGAGTGCTTCGGCGACCGGGTGCTGTGGGTGCCGTGGCGGCGGCCCGGCTTCCAGCTCGGCCTCGACATCGCGGCCGTCCACCGGGCCAACCCGCAGGCGATCGGCGTCATCCTCGGCGGGCACGGGATCACGGCGTGGGGCGCCACGTCGGACGAGTGCGAGGCGAACTCCCTGGAGATCATCCGGACCGCGACCGAGTTCCTCGCCGCCCGTGGCCGACCGGAGCCGTTCGGGCCGGTCGTACACCCGCCGCTGCCGCTGGAAGAGCGCCGCTCGCGGGCGGCGGAGCTGATGCCGGTGCTGCGCGGGCTGGCGTCCAGCGACCGGCCGCAGGTCGGGCACTTCACCGACACCGACGTCGTGCTGGACTTCGTGTCGCGGGCCGCCCTGGAGGACCTCGCAGCGCGGGGGACCTCGTGCCCGGACCACTTCCTGCGGACCAAGGTGCGGCCGCTCGTGCTGACATCCTCCTCCGTGGAAGAACAGTTCGCCGCGTACCGCGCCGAGTACGCGGCCTACTACGAGCGGCACGCCACCCCGGACTCGCCGGCGATGCGCGGCGCGGACCCGGCGATCGTGCTGGTGCCCGGCGTCGGGATGTTCTCGTTCGGCGCCGACAAGCAGACCGCGCGGGTCGCGGGGGAGTTCTACGTCAACGCGATCAACGTGATGCGCGGCGCCGAGTCGGTGTCGACCTACGCGCCGATCCCCGAGTCGGAGAAGTTCCGGATCGAGTACTGGGCCCTGGAGGAGGCGAAGCTCGCCCGCCGCCCCGCGCCCCGGCCGCTCGCGTCGCGGGTCGCGTTCGTGACCGGCGGCGGCTCCGGGATCGGGCGGGCCATCGCGCTGCGGCTGGCGTCGGAGGGCGCCTGCGTGGTCGTCGCAGACCGGGCCACCGATGCGGCCGCCGCGGTCGCCGCCGAGATCGGTACCTCCGACAAGGCGGTGGCCGTCACCGTCGACGTGACGTCCGAGGCGGCGATCAAGGCGGCGTTCGCCGAAGCGGTCCTCGCGTTCGGGGGCGTCGACCTCGTCGTCAACAACGCCGGCCTGTCCATCTCCAAGCCGCTGCTGGAAACCACCGTGGACGACTGGGACCTGCAGCACGACGTGATGGCCCGTGGGTCGTTCCTCGTCGCCCGCGAGGCCGCCCGCGTCATGATCGACCAGGGCACGGGCGGCGACATCGTCTACATCGCCTCGAAGAACGCCGTCTTCGCCGGGCCCAACAACGTCGCGTACGGCGCGACCAAGGCCGACCAGGCGCACCAGGTGCGGCTGCTCGCCGCCGAGCTCGGCGAGCACGGGATCCGGGTCAACGGCGTCAACCCCGACGGCGTCGTCCGCGGCTCCGGCATCTTCGCCTCCGGCTGGGGCGCGCAGCGCGCCGCCGTCTACGGCGTCCCGGAGTCCGAGCTCGGCGCGTTCTACGCCCAGCGCACGATCCTGAAGCGGGAGGTACTGCCGTCGCACGTGGCGAACGCCGTGTTCGCCCTGGTCGGCGGCGAGCTGTCGCACACCACCGGCCTGCACGTCCCGGTCGACGCGGGCGTGGCCGCGGCGTTCCTGCGATGAACCGCCTCGCGGCCGTCGACCTCGGCGCCTCGTCCGGCCGGGTGATCGTGGGCTCGGTCGGGTCGGGCACCGTCCACCTCACCGAGGTCGCCCGCTTCGCCAACACCCCGGTGCAGGTCCAGGGCACCCTGCACTGGGACATCCTCGGCCTGTACCAGGGGATCCTCGACGGACTGGACGCGGCCGGCCCGGTCCAGTCCGTCGGCGTCGACTCGTGGGCCGTCGACTACGGGCTGCTCGACGGCGACGGCCGGCTCCTCGGCAACCCCGTCCACTACCGCGACGCCCGCACCGACACGGTCGTCTCGCCGGTCCCGGCCGCTGCGCACTACGCGGCGACCGGGATCGCGAACCAGCCGTTCAACACCGTGTTCCAGCTCCTCGCGGCCGGCGGCACCGCACAGCTCGACACCGCGCGCACGCTGCTGCTGATCCCGGATCTCATCACGTACTGGCTCAGCGGCACGATCGGCGCGGAACGCACCAACGCGTCCACCACCGGCCTGCTCACCGCCGGCGGCGGGGCCTGGGACCTGCCGCTGGTGGCGCGGCTCGGCATCCGGGCGTCGCTGCTGCCGCCGCTGCGCGACCCCGGCACCGTCGCGGGGCCGATGCTGCACGCCCCCGAGACCCTGGTGACGACGGTCGCCTCGCACGACACCGCCTCCGCCGTCGTGGGCGTCCCCGCGCGCACGGACCGGTTCGCGTACATCTCCTGCGGCACCTGGTCCCTCGTCGGTGTCGAGCTGCCGTCGCCGGTACTGACCACCGACAGCTTCGAGGCCGGCTTCACCAACGAGACCGGCGTCGACGGCACCGTGCGGTACCTGCGCAACGTCATGGGCCTGTGGCTCCTGCAGGAGTGCATGCGCGCCTGGGGACCCGCTGTCACGCTGTCCGACCTCCTGTCGGGCGCGGCCGCGGCGCCCGCCCGGCGCAGCGTCGTGGACGCCACCGACCCGCGGTTCCTGGCCCCGGGCGACATGCCGGCCCGCATCGCCGCCGCGCTGAAGGAGACCGACCAGCCGGCGCCCGCGGACCCGTACGCGATGACCCGCTGCATCCTGGACAGCCTCGCCCTCGCGTACCGCCGCGCGATCGACGACGCCCGGCGCCTCACCGGCCGCCCCGTCGACGTCGTCCACCTCGTCGGCGGCGGCGCGCAGAACGCCCTGCTGTGCCAGCTCACCGCCGACGCCTGCGAGCTGCCCGTCGAGGCCGGCCCGGTCGAGGCCGGCGCCCTCGGCAACATCCTCGTCCAGGCCCGTGCCCTGGGCCTGATCCCCGCCGACCTGCCGTCGATGCGCGCCCTGCTGCGGTCCTCTCGCCGGTACGAGCCCCGCGCCGCTCAGGCCGTGGGGTAGGCGTTCTGGAAGGCCAGGCGTTCGTCGGCCGTGTCGGCGATCCGGGTCAGCTCGTCGTCGAGCGCCATGAACGCCTCCCACGGCTCGCCCGGAAGGAGGCCGGCGACGCGGCGTTCGAGGTCGTCGACCCGCTTGCCCTTCCACACCTTGTCGGCGAGCGTGACCAGCAGCTCCTCCGGGGTCGCGTCGGGCCGGTCCCACCGCGCGTGGTTGGCCGCGAACCTGGCGAGGTCGCCGAACTCCTCCAGCATCCGCGCGCCGGCGGCCTCGTGCGCGCTGCCGGGGCCCGCCAGCTCCTCCGGGTGCAGGGTCTTGCCGATGTCGTGGGTGGCCGCCCCGAACAGCACCGCCGCCCGGTCCACGACCAGCCCGGGCGCGTGTGCCGCCAGCCAGTCGAGGAGCTGCGCAGCGACGTCGTGCACCAGCCGCAGGTGCGCGGCGAGCCGCGGCGGCGCACCGACCCGCCGCAGGAGCGCCGCCACCTCCGCCGGCAGCGGGCGCAGGTCGTCCATCATCGCGTGATGTAGCCGGCGGTGCGGATCAGGTCGGGCTCCACCGCGAACCGGCCCCGGAACACCGCCGGCGCCCCCGGCTCCTGGTCGAGCTTCTCCGGCAGGATCGCCGCCTCGAACGTCCCGTTCACCGGGTCGATGCTCAGCCTCGCGTCGTGGAAGTCGAGCCACGTCCCCATGATCGGCGACCACATCTTGTACACCGTCTCCTTGGCGCTGAAGTGCACCGCCGGCCACCACGGCTCATCCGCCCGCTCCGCGCACCAGGCGATCTCCTCCGGCAGGCAGATCGACGCGACGATGTTCGCCGGCAGCACCGTCCTGCGCTCCGCGTCGATCCCGACCGCGCGCAGCTCGGGCGCCCGCCCGACGGCGACCGCACAGTAACCCTTGGTGTGCGTGATGCTCCCGGTCGTCCCCGCCGGCCACACCGGCGCCCGGCTCGGCGCCGACAGCACCGGCGCCCCGTGCACCCCGACCCGGCTCAGCGCCCGCCGTGCACACACCCGCCCCGCGGTGTACTCCCGCCGCCGCCCGTCAACCGCCCGCGGCGACAACCCGGCCGCCTCGTCGGGCAGCAGCACCCCCGTCCAGTCGTCCTCCCCAGCCACCTCAACGACGACGATCTCTGGCAACAGGTCCCGCACGACCCGGAACTCTACCCCGCCGCCACCCCTCCCCGCCGCGCTCGTCCTGCCCGCCAGCCACAACCTTGTCGCGCCGCCCCTGACCCCGACGCCGGGCACCGAGGGTGCGCATCAATCCCGTTCCAGGACGGGCGGATCCAGGCGGGCAGGCCCTTCGAGGAGGACGCGGAGCCGATCCTGCGGGCCGGCCGTGGTTGCGGATATGGAGACGGTCACCGCTTGATCCTTCGAACTGACCAAAGCGCGCAACGGCTGCCGGCTGCGTGACTGGGACAACCCGCGCCGCGATCATCCGCCTCATCGGCGCTGTCCCCGCTGAACAAGCCGACGAATGGAGCGAGGACCGCCGCTACATGGGCCTGGAAATCCTCGCCGAAGCCCGGCTCACGCACAGTCGACCGCCGGCCCCTTGCACCACGAGCAGAGGCCGGCTTCGTGGGACGCGCCTGCGTGCTCGCCTCGGTGTCGGCGGCGGCGCGTCGTGCAGCCCGCTTGCCGTCCGGTGCCGAGCCCACCGCGTGGTGCTCGCCCTTGCCCACGTCCAGCCCGAGGAACATGCCGGTCCCGCCGTGCAGCACGCTCCCTGCTGCCGGCGAAGCGATCTCGGTGCCGGATCCGCGGGACGAAGTGACAGGGTTCTGTCTCGCGGATCATGACTGTCGGGGACGGCACGTAGCCGGGCGAGCATTTCGACACGGTCGAAGTTCGGGCACCGGCCGCGGACGATGGTCGAGTCGACCTGGGCGTTTCCAGCCGATGTCACCGTCCGCCCCGGCGAGCGCGACGAGCCTTGCTTGAGCATCGCCCATGTCCCGCCGCCGCCGACTACGAACAGGCTGCGCCGGCGGCACCGGACGGTCCACAGCCGAGGAGCATCGGCGGCGGGCTCAGGCGGCGGGCCGGGTCGATGGGGCTGACAGGCCGCCGAGTGCGGCGCCGGCCAGGGCGGTCAGGACGACGACGCCCGACCACAGCTCCTCCGTCCAGGCCACCCCCAGCGAGAGCTGGACGCCGATCAGGTGCGTGGACCAGATCAGCGGTGGGACCAGGGCGCCGAGCGTGACCGGCACCAGGTCGGGGCGCTGGGCGGCGACCCACTGGACGGCGAGGTCGGCGAGGACGGCGCCGAGCAGTGGCCAGAGCTGGGCGGCGAGGTGCGCGAAGTCGTTGAACACGCCGTCGGGGATCGAGGCCGCCGCCACCACGACCGTGACCAGGCCGGCGGGGACGCGGCCGAGACGGGTCCAGGCGAACAGGCAGGCGGTGACGACGAGCACCGTGAAGGCGAGGTACTGCGCGAGCCCGAACGCCTGCCCGTTGCGGAAGCCGTTGAAGGCGGCCGGCGCGTCGGTGAACGGCGACAGGTAGTTGAGGAAGAAGGCCGCGACGCCGACCGCGCTCAGCAGGCTCAGGAGGACGGGCAGGTCGCCGGCGAGGGAAGGCGCGGCGCGGCGGGCGGCGGCGGCGCGGACCGGCGTGGTGATCATGAGCGTGCCGGCGGTGAGGAGGAGCAGGTGCGGCGGGCTGAGGAGGGCCTCCAGGCTGACCTCGACGCCGAACAGGGTGTGCCAGGTCATGTCGACCACGCCGCCGACGGCGAAGAGGACGGCGCCGAGCAGGCCGAGGCCGTAGCCCGCGGGGACCCAGTCGCGGACCGGGCCGGCCGGGCGGCCGCGCCACAGCACGGACGGCACGATGGCGATGGCGAGCGCCGCATAGCCGCTGTAGAGCACGCCGTGCCACGGGGTGAAGAACGTCTCCAGCTCCGGCACGTGCGAGTGCGCCCAGCCGTCCAGGTACAGGCCACTGGTGAGCCACAGCGTGGCGAGCGCCGCGGCGAGGTCGCGGCGCGTGGTGGACTGCGGCCGGTGCGAGACAGCCAGAACCATGGATCGATCCTGACGCATCGTGCGGATCGGAGCGACCCCGTTCCCTCGAAATGGACGCAGCGTGATGCCGTCGGTACGGTCAGCTCAGCGAGGCGCCTTGCGCTCGCAGTACACGCTGAACCTGCGTGACAGGGATCTCCCTCGGCGGCTTGCCGGCCCGCGCCGCCAGGGCCGCGCACACGCCCGCCGCCTGGCCGGTCGCCATCGAGATCGGCATGATGCGGTAGGAGCTGTGCGCCACGTGGTCGCCGGAGATGCAGCGGCCCGCGACGAGCAGGCGGTCCACGTCACGGGGAAGCAGCGTGCGCAGCGGGATGTCGTAGGAGGTGCCCTGCGGGAGGCGCCGCAGGATGGTGCCGGGGCCGTTCGGGTTGTGGATGTCCACCGGGTACGCGCCGCGCGCCACCACGTCGGAGAACTTCCGCGCGTCGAGGACGTCCTGGCCGGTGAGCTGGTAGTCGCCCAGCACGCGGCGGGTCTCCCGCACGCCGACCTGCACGCCGCTCTGGATGACGTAGGAGGACTCGAAGCCGGGCACCCTCGTGCGCAGGAACCGCGAGATGCTGTCGAGCTGCTGGTGCATGGCCAGCTCGGCCCGGGTGAGGTCCCACACGCTGATGCCGAGGCCGCCGAAGCGGGTCGAGTTCACCGACACCTCACCGGAGTGCGGCGTGGCGAAGAAGAGGATGTCCTCGCGCGGCAGGTCCAGCTCGCCGGCGTCCCGCGCGGCCCGGATCAGGTCCCACAGGCCGTGCACGCCCTTCCATTGATCCGGATGCTCCTGTACGTACGACGCGAACCCGTCGCGCTGCATCTCGCCGATCCGGAACATCAGCGTCATCGGCTGGGTCAGGCCGTCCTCGGGGCGGCCGACCTCGAACGGCGCGCCCGCCGACGCGGCCAGGTCGCCGTCGCCCGTGCAGTCGACGACCACGTCGGCGTCGATGACGACCGGGCCGGACTTCGTCTCGAACACCACCCGCGACGAGTCCGGCAGCGTGATCAGGTCGGAGGCGAACGCATGCAGCAGCAGCTTCACGCCCGAGCCGCCGAGCATGTCGTACGTGACGAGCTTGAACACCTCGGGATCGAACGGCACCGTGTAGCCGGTGTCCGGGGCCGGCCTGATCGCCCCACCGGCTCTGACCAGGCGGTCCAGCAGCATCCACAGCACACCGGCGACGACCGGCTCGCCCTCGCCGTGGTCGGTCGGCAGCAGACGGTTGTCCTCGCCGCCGACGGCCTGCTTCATCTCGTTGTGGAAGCTCATGAGCGGCATGACGAGCGCCGCGGTGGCGTTGCCGCCGAGGAACCCGTAGCGCTCGACCAGCACGACGTCGGCGCCCGCGGCGGCCGCGCCCATCGCCGCGCCGAACCCGGCCGGGCCACCGCCGACGACGAGCACCTCGGTGTGCCCGCCGTACTCCGCTGTCCTCGGCGGCAGGTGTACGCGGTGCGAGTCCGCCGGTTTCGCCAACGCGGTCAGGTTGTTGCCCTCGTTGCGTTCCGGCTCGCTCATGCCGCCACCTTCGTCCGTTCGAGCTGGGCGTCGAGACGGCGGCCGGTCTCCGTGGCGCGCTGCTTGAGGGCCGCGACCCGCGACGCGGTCTCGTCCAGGCGCTGCGGCCGCTCGTCCCACAGCCGGTCGACCTGGGCGAGCAGCGGGCCGGCGGCCTCCCGGACCACCCCGCGGGGCACCGGCGCGCCGATGCGCTGCGCGAAGTCGAAGACCTTCCCCGCGTACGGCAGCGCCAGCAGCGGCACGCCCGCCAGCGCGGCGAACATCAGGAAGTGCAGCCGCATGCCGACCGCCAGCTCCAGGTGCTTCATGAGGCCGAGGACCTGGCCCGGCCGGAAGTCGCCGTGCAGCACCCGGCAGTGCTCCGCCGCCGTCATCCGGGCCAGCACCGCGTGGGCGTGCTGGATGTCGGAGCGCTCCATCGGCACGAACAGCAGCGACGCGTCGAGCCGGTGCACGATGAAGTCGCCGACGTGGGCGAGCAGCTGGTGGTATCCGTCGGCGTCGAGGTGCTGTGCGGCGCGGCCCGGCTCGCGGACGCTCATGCCGACGACCCGCCGCCCGTGCGGCAGCGAGTCGCTCAGCAGCCCGGCGTCGAACTCCTCCGGCGTCAGCAGCAGCGCCGGGTCGGCGGTCACGGAGACGCGGCAGGTCACCCCCGCCTCCTCGAGCGCGACCTTCGACTCCTCGTCCCGGACGGTCACCTCGACCGCCTGCGCGAGCACGTCGCGGGCCATGGCGCAGTCGATCTCCTCCGTCAGCGGGCCGGCGCCCAGCGCGTACGTGAAGACCGGCACCCGCTGCTCCTGCGCCGTGCGCACCACCCTGAGGTAGCGGCGGGCCTCCGTGTCGTACAGGATGCCGCCGCCGCCGAGGATCAGCAGGTCGAGCCGCCGGAGCTCGGCCGCGGTCCGGTCCCGGCTCACGCCCTCCCAGGGGGCGACCTCGACGTCAGGGTGCGCCGCCGCCGTGTGTCCGGGCTCCCGCGAGAACACCAGGACGTCGACGTCCGGGCGGCGGGCCCGCAGGTCGGCGAGGACGCTCGTGAGGATGGCCTCGTCGCCGAGGTTGCAGCCACCGTACGAGCCGAGCACGCCCACTCTCGTCATTGCGCCTCGCTACCCAGGCATGGTTCTGTCATACCTGGCCCGTATGGTGGGTTTCGACCATTCGGGCAATCCGTGGAGCGAAGCACGTGATCCAGTTTCCGGCTGTGCGGCGGGGGCCACTGCGGGCGATCAGCGCCCGGCTCGGCTTCGCGGTCCTGCTCGTCACCGCGATCGTGCTGGTCATTTTCGTCGACCGCGACGGCTACCGGGATGTCAACGAGGACGGTCTCACGCTCCTCGACTGCTTCTACTATGCGGTCGTCACCCTCTCCACCACCGGTTACGGCGACATCACCCCGGTGTCGGAGACCGCCCGCCTCGCCAACATCCTGATCATCACTCCGGCCCGCGTGCTCTTCCTGATCATCCTGGTCGGCACCACCCTCGAAGTCCTGACCGAGCAGTACCGCACCAACCTCAGGTTGCAGCGGTGGAGGAAGCGCGTGAAGAACCACGTCATCGTCTGCGGCTATGGCACGAAGGGCCGAGCGGCCGTCGGCACCCTGGTGGAGAACGGGCTGGACCGGGCGCAGGTGGTCGTCGTCGAGACCAACCCGGCCGCCGTCCGGCAGGCCCAGGCCGACGGCCTCGTGGTCGTCGAGGGCTCCGCGACCCGCTCCACGGTGCTCAAGGAGGCCCGCGTCGAGGATGCCAAGGCGATCATCATCGCCACCGACAGCGACGACGCGTCGGTCCTCGTCACGCTCACCGTCCGCCAGCTGACCGCCGGCAAGGTCTCCATCATCGCCGCCGCCCGCGAGGCGGAGAACGCGCCACTGCTCCGCCAGTCCGGCGCCCACCACGTCATCGTCTCCTCCGCCACCGCCGGCCGGCTGCTCGGCCTGTCGACGACCGCCCCGCCGCTCATCGAGGTCGTCGAGGACCTGCTCACCCCCGGCCAGGGCATGGCCCTCGCGATGCGCTCCGCCCGCCGCGACGAGGTCGGCTCCTCGCCGCGCGAGCTGACCGAGCTGGTCATCGCCCTGTTCCGCCGCGGCAAGGTCCTCTCCCTCGCCGACCCCGAAGGCACCACCATCCAGACCGGCGACATGGTCGTCTACGTCCGCGACGACCGCCCCCAGGCCGTCCCCGCAATGCCGTGACCCTGCCGGTCGGGATCTGATGAGGGTGCTCGCGATGGGGATGGGGCGAGGGCGTTCGGTGGGGCGGAGGCTGCTGGCGGGGGTGGTGCTGGCGGCGGTGCTGGTGTTCGGGTGGGCTTCGCCGGCTGGGGCGCATGGTGGGGCGTCCGTCACCATTCACTCGGATGGGCGGGGGTCGGTGTGGATCACCGCTCAGTGGCAGGACGGGCATCCGATCAACGAGCCGATGGTGGTCACGCTGTCCGCTGGGCCTGCGGGGGCGTCGGCCGGGGCTCCGGGGAGCGGGCCGGCGTCGGCGATCGTGGGGGAGCGGCTGACGCAGACGGGGGACGAGCGGGGGACGCAGACGTGGAGTGGGGTGCTGCCCGCTGGGACGTGGCGGGTCGCGATCGACCTCGGGGCGCCCGTTGAGGGGCATTGCCAGGCGCTTGTTCCGTCGGCCGGCAGTACCGGTGCCAGTGTGCAGGCAGTTGAGGTGGCCTGCCTGATTCCGGCGACCGGTGGCACGGCGGACGGCCAGGGTGGCGACGCGGGGTCATCGGCGGGGAGTCTTGCGCCGCTGTGGGTCACCCTGTCCGTGCTGGGCATCGCGGGGCTGATCGGGGCCGAGGTGGTGCGCCGGCGCCGAGGTAGGACGAAGACGTAGACGATGGTCACTGGGTGGGACGGTGGGCGAGGCGGTGGGGGCGTTGGCGGGAAAGGGCGTTACGCTTCCTCGCGTGACTGGTGAGGCCGGCGTGGACGCAGCTGACCCGGCGTCGGACCCGGCGACGGCGGCGCTGCTGGCGGCCCGTGGCGGTGACCGGGGCGGGGCCGGGGCGTTCGTCCGGTTGACGCAGCCGGAGGTGTGGCGGTTCGTCGCCGCGCTGGTCGGGGTGGGGCATGCCGATGACGTGACGCAGGACACCTACCTGCGGGCGTTCCGGGCGTTGCCGGAGTTCGCCGGAAGGTCGAGCGCGCGCACGTGGGTGCTCGCGATCGCGCGGCGGGCGTGTGCCGACCATGTGCGGGCCGCGGTGCGGGGACGGCGGCTCGAGGCGCGGGTCGCGGCGGAGCCGGAGGAGCTGGCCGGGGGCGACCACGCGGGACTGCACGCGGCCGCCGACCTGGTGGCGGGGTTGCCGGCGGAGCGGCGGGTGGCGTTCGTGCTGACGCAGGTGCTCGGGCTGTCGTATGCCGAAGCGGCCGAGATCGAAGACGTCCCCGTGGGCACGATCCGGTCCAGGGTCGCCCGTGCCCGCGCCGACCTGGTCGCCGCGATCGCCGCCGCCCGAGCCGGATGACACGCAGCACCGGTAAGGCCATGACACACAGCAACGGCAGGCAGAAGACGCGAACGGCGGCACGAGCGGCGGTGGCCGTGGTGCTGGGGGTCCTCGCCGCGCTCGGGTACGTCGCACCGGCCGGCGCGCACGGTGCCGACGCCCCTGCCGCCGTCGACTACGTGGTGCGCGTCGACTCGGTGTCCGAGCCGGGGGTCACCGTCCGGGCCGTCGAGGGCGGGGCCCGCCTGGAGCTGCGCAGCGCCTCGGACCGCACGGTCGTCGTGCTCGGCATGCAGGGCGAGCCGTTCCTCAGGATCTCCGGGGACGGGGTGGCCGAGAACCGGGGCTCCCCGACCTGGGCCGCCAGCCGCTCCCTGACCGGCACCGTCAAAGGCGCCGCGACCGCGGCGCCGCAGTGGCACCAGGTGTCCCGGCAGCGCACGGTGCGCTGGCACGACGAGCGGGCGCGGGAGCTGCCGGCCAGGGCGTGGAGCGTCCCCCTCGAGATCGACGGGACCACGCCCGGCATCATCCGCGGCGTCATCGCCAAGGCGGAGCCGCCGGCGACCGGCTGGTGGTGGTCCGGCGCGCTGCTCGCGGCGGTGGCGATCGGGTTGGCGACGCCTAGGTCACGGATCGCCCTGGCGGTCGTCGCCGGGGTGGCGGGCGCGGTCGTGGTGGCCTGGATCGTGGTGAGCGCGCAGCTGGCCACGTCGCCGGCCGAGAACCTCGGCACCCAGCTCCTGGCCAGGCTGTGGCCGCTGCTCACCGGCGTCGGGGTGCTCGCGGCGGCCGGGCTGCTGGCGCTGAGGAGGAGCGCCGCGAACCTCGTGGCCGCCATCGGCGGGGCGTGCCTCGCGGTGATGACCGGGTTCGCCGACGCGGGCGTGTTCAGCAACGGCGGCCTCGCCGGCCCCGGCTGGTCGAGGTGGGCGGTCGCCACCGCGCTCGCCGGCGGTCTCGGGCTGATGGCCGGCGGCGCGACGAGCTGGTACAGGACGCCGGTAAAAGACCGCACAAGCGAAGACGATAAGTAAACAAAATCAAACGGGTTCTTTCATAAAGGCGCGTTACTGCGCATAATCGGGCATCGATGTTCCCCGCCAGGAGCAAAGGAGTCCGGTCCATGGACCGCAGAACGTTCGTCGCGAGCGGTGTCGCCCTCACCGGCGGCGCGATCGCCCTGTCCACCGCAGTTGCCAGCCCCGCCGGCGCAGCGGTGCGCACGGCGAAAACCGTCACGCCCGGAGCCCGGGGCGGCCACTACTGGCCGAACCTCGCCCCGCTGAAGGCGACCGCGTTCCTGAAACTGCCACCGGGCGCGGTCCAGCCCCGCGGCTGGCTCCGCACACAGCTCAACATCGAGGCCGACGGTCTCTGCGGCCGGATGACGGAGGTGTCGGACTACCTGCAGTACTCCGGCAACGGCTGGGTCGACAAGACCAAGGGCGCCTGGGAGGAGCTGCCCTACTGGCTGCGCGGCTTCGGCGACCTCGGCTATGTCACCGGCAACACCCGGATCCTGACCCTGGCCCGCCAGTGGATCGACGGGATCATCGCCAACCAGGCCGCCGACGGCTTCTTCGGGCCGAACGCGCTACGGACGAGCCTGGAGGGTGGCCCGGACTTCTGGCCGCACATGCCGCTGCTGGACGCGATCCGCTCGCACGCCGAGTACAACGAGCGCAACGGCACGCCCGACAACCGGGTCAACACGTTCATGCGCAAGTACTTCCAGTTCCAGAACGCGCAGCCCGCCGCCGTGTTCAACCGCAGCTGGGCCGCCCTGCGCTGGGGCGACAACATCGACAGCGTGTACTGGCTGTTCAACCGTACCGGCGAGACCTGGCTGCTCGACCTGGTGCGGAAGATCCACGCCGGCTCCGCGGACTACACCAACGGCATCCCCAACTGGCACAACGTGAACCTGGCGCAGGGCTTCCGCGAGCCGGCGCAGTTCGGCCTGCTCGACCCGGACCCGAAGTTCCCCGCCGCCACGTACCGCGACTACGACACGGTCATGGGGCTGTACGGCAACTTCCCCGGTGGCGGGTTCGCCGGCGACGAGAACTGCCGCCCCGGGTACACCGACCCGCGCCAGGGCTTCGAGACCTGCGGGATCGTCGAGTTCATGCACAGCCACCAGATGCTCGCGCGGATGACGGGCGACTCGATCTGGCTGGACCGGTGCGAGGACCTCGCGTTCAACCTGCTGCCCGCCTCGCTCGACCCGGCGCAGCAGGGCATCCACTACATCACGTGCGCCAACAGCATCGGCCTGACGAACGCGACCCTGACCCAGGGCCAGTTCCAGAACGGCTTCCCGATGCTCGCCTACATGCTGGGCATCCACAACTACCGCTGCTGCCCGCACAACTACGGCATGGGCTGGCCGTACTACGCGCAGGAGCTGTGGTTCGCGACCTGGGACAAGGGCCTGTGCGCGGCGATGTACGGCAACTCGCAGGTGACCGCGAAGGTCGGCGCCAACGCCACCACGGTCACCGTCACCGAGGACACCGACTACCCGTTCAGCGACACGATCACGCTGACCATGGGCACCCCGGGTGCGGTGGCGTTCCCGCTGTACCTGCGGATCCCGAAGTGGAGCACCGGCGCGGTCGTGCGGGTGAACGGCACCGTGGTCACCGGCACGGTCGAGGCGGGCTCGTTCGTCATCGTCGACCAGACCTGGAACAACGGCGACAAGGTCACCGTCACGCTGCCGATGCGCACCACCGTGCGGACCTGGGCGAAGAACGGCAACGCGGTCAGCGTCGACAACGGCCCGCTGACGTTCTCGCTGTCGATCGCGGAGCGCTGGCAGCGCATCGGCGGCACCGACGCGTGGCCGACCAACGAGGTGTACGCGAACTCGCCGTGGAACTACGGCCTGCTCATCGACCCGGCGAACCCGCAGGTGACGGTGACCCGCAAGCCGGGCCCGCTGGCGGCGAACCCGTTCACCCGCGACGGCGCGCCCATCTCGCTGAGCGTCACCGCCCGGAAGATCCCCAACTGGCAGGCGGACGCCGAGGGCGTGGTCCGCACGCTGCAGCAGAGCCCGGCCCGCTCCACCCAGCCGAACGAGACCGTGCAGCTGCTGCCGATGGGCGCGCAGCGGGTCAGGATCACCACGTTCCCGCGGGTCGGCGACGGCGCCGACGCGGTCGACTGGGTCATCCCGGCCACGCCGTCCGCGTCGTACTGCAACCCCGGCGACACCGTCGCGGCCCTCAACGACGGCAAGGTCCCGAGCAGCTCCGCCGACGGGAGCATCCCGCGGCTGACGTTCTGGAACCATCTGGGCACCAGCGAGTGGGCGCAGCTCACCTACTCCAGCGCGATCACCACCAACGCCGTGTCGGTGTACTGGTTCGACGACACCGGCACCGGCCAGTGCCGGGTCCCGCAGTCGTGGCAGGTGCAGTACCGCAACGCCGGCGGCGCCTGGGTCGCGGTGTCCGGCGCGTCGGCGGCCGGCACGGCGCTCAACACGTTCAACCGGGTCACCTTCACCAGCGTCACCACCACCGCGATCCGGGTCGTCGTGCAGCTCAAGGCCGGCGTCTCCGGCGGCATCCTGGAGATGCGGGTCGAGGGCAGCACCGCCCCGATCACCTGGAAGCGGATCCAGAACAAGAACAGCCTGAAGGTCCTCGGCGTGGACGGCATGTCGACGGCGAACAGCGCCAACGTCGTGCAGTTCGACGACAACGGCACCGCCGACCACAACTGGCGCCTCGTCGACGCCGGCGGCGGCTGGTTCAAGATCGTGAACCAGAACAGCGGCAAGATGCTCGCCGTGCAGAACATGTCGACGGCAAACTCGGCGCTCGTCCAGCAGTTCGAGGACAACGGCTCCGCCGACCACCTGTGGCGGCTGATCGACAACGGCGACGGCTGGGTGCGCATCCAGGTGCAGCACAGCATGAAGGTGCTCGGCGTCTCGGGCATGTCGACGGCCAACTCGGCGCAGGTCGTGCAGTTCGACGACAACGGCACCGCCGACCACCTGTGGCGGCTGCTCTAGCTCGCTCGCGCGCGCGGCCGGGGCAGCAGCCGGGTGGTGGGCAACGCGGGCGCCGGCAGCGGCTCCTGACCACCCGGCACGACCCCGAACCGTGACGATCCCGCCTGCCACTCGTCGCGCGCTTCCACGATCTCCTCGTGGGAGCGCGCGACGAAGTTCCACCACATGACCAGGTCCTCGTCGAGGGGCACGCCACCGACGAGGAACAGCCGCGCGCCGCCCTCCGACGCGAGGCGCAGCGACGAGCGGCCCTCGGGCAGGTGCAGCAGCGAGCCGGGCGGCACGTCGACCCCCTCGACCCGCGCGCCGCCGTCGGTGACGACCACCCCGTGCTCGTAGGTCGGATCGATCGCGATTTCCGCCGGTGTACCGGCATCGAGGCGCACCTCGGCGCCGACCAGCTCGCTGTGCACCGCCGCCGGCGACGTGACCCCGCCCAGCGAACCGACCGCGACGGTCATCCGTACACCTGCCGCCTCCGCGACCGGGAGATCCTCCAGGTGCTCGAACCGGGGCTCCTGCCACCGCGCGCCGTCGGGCAGCGCCACCCACAGCTGCACCCCGTGCAGCAGCGGCGGCTTCTCGGTGGGGGAGTCCTCCGAGTGCGCGATGCCGCGCCCCGACGTCATGATGTTCAGCTCGCCGGGGCGGATCAGCACGTCGGAGCCGAGGCTGTCGCGGTGCCGGATCTCCCCGTCGAAGAGCCAGGTCACCGTCTGCAGCCCGATGTGCGGGTGCGGCGGGACCCGCATCCCCGGCTTTCCCGTGACCTCCTCGGGCCCGAAGTGGTCGAGGAAGCACCACGCGCCGACGGTCCGCCGGACCTTGTTGGGCAGCGTCCGCCGCACCACCGAGTAGCGGCCCAGCGGCACGTCCCGGCCTTCGAGGAGTTCCATCGTCCGATTCTCCCTCCGGCGCCCGGCGGCAACCACGGACGGGTAATTTGTCCGATGTGATGGCATTGGTGGTGGCGGTACTGGCGGCGGTACTGGCGGCGCTCGCCGCTGGTGCCGCCGTGTTCGTCGCCTTCCAGGCGCTGCGGGGCGTCCAGCGCGCGGTGGCCGGTGCCGCCGGCCTGCTCGCCGCGTATCAGCTGGCCGAGGCGCGCGCCGACGCCGAGCGGGTCTGCGCGTGGGCGGTCAGCGAGCGCGAGACGTTCGAGAAGATCATCACGCGGGGCGTGGTCGGCGCCGCGATCCGCAACGCCGGCCAGACGCCCGTCTACGACCTGGAGATCGTGTTCCGGGACCCGCCCGCCGCCTGGACGGCGATCCGACGGGTCCGGATCGTGCCGCCGGCCGAGCAGCCCGAGGTGTACGCCGGGTTCGACGAGGAGAACACCGACGGGCCCGTCGAGCGGGACCGGATCAACGAGGACGGGACGATCCGGCTCGCCCCGTCCGCCGACATGCACGTCGAGCTGCGCTTCACCGACAGCCGGGGCCGCCGCTGGCAGCGCGACGACAAGGGCGTCCTCAACCAGGTCGGGGCCGACGTGGCCCGCGCGCCCGCCCCAGTGGAGCAGCTCTAGAGGCTCGCCGCCGCCGCGATCGCGGCGCCCCGGGCGCCCGCCATGTCGCGGTCCGGCACGAGGGCGAACGTGGCGACCGCCGCCTGCTCCTCGCGCAGCAGCGTGTATTCGCGCACCCGCGCCAGGAACCACTCGCGGAAGTGCGCCGCGGCCTCGACGACGCCGCCGCCGACGAAGTAGCAGTCCGGGTCGGTGAAGTTCGCCGCGATCGTGAACAGCCGGCCCAGCCCCATCGCCTGCTGGTCGAAGATGCGCAGCGCCAGCTCGTCGCCCTGCTCGGCGAAGGACCGGACCTGCTTCGCGGCGGCCTTCATCGAGTCGGCCCGGTGCAGCGGGTGGTCCGGGAAGCGGGTCAGCCAGTACGGCAGCAGGTTGCGCACGATGCCGGTGAGGGAGCTGACGCTCTCCACGTCGCCCAGGAACCCGCAGCCGCACGACGGCAGCGGCTGCCCCTCCTCGAGCAGGCCGTGCATCGGGATGTGGACGTGGCCGAGCTCGCCGGCCATCCCGGCGGCACCCTTGACCACGTTGCCCTGCTCGATCACGCCGCCGCCGAGCCCGGTGCCGACGATCGCGGACACCGACGACCGCCGCGTCGCGTCGGCGCCGAAGTGCACGTGGTGCGCGTAGAGGGCGGCGGCGTTGCCGTCGTTGTTGTAGACGACGGGCAGCCCGAGCCGCTGCTCCAGGGCCCCGCGGAAGTCGAAGCCCCACCAGGCCTGCTGGGAGAAGTTCGTCGAGCCCTTCGAGGAGATGACCCCACCGGCAGTGGCCGGGCCGGGGGTGTCGAGGCCGACCGCCGCGACCCGCGACCGGTCGATCTTCGTCACCGCGAGGATGTTGTCGAACGCGCCGGCGAGGGCCTCGACCGCGACCGCCGGCCCTTCCAGGACCCGGCTCGGGACCTCGACCAGTCCGTCGACCAGGAACGCCCCGTCGTGGGAGAGCACGGTGGCGTTGTTGGCGGTGCCGCCGTTGTCCAGGCCGACGACGACCCAGTCCTCTGCCGTGCCCATCGATCGTGCTCCTCACCGGGATCGAACGTCAGCGGCGAACACGGTACCGCACCCCGTGACCCGGCGGGCACCTCGATCGTTCGGATCCTCATGGCGGTGCTGGAGCGGCAAGGGCACCTCGTCAGGTGGTGGCCGGCGGCGGCGCTGCTCGCGGCGACCGTCGCGCAGGGGCCGGCCGGTGGGTTCGTCTACGACGCCGCCCACTACTTCGACGGCTCCCTCGCCCTCTTCACCGGCGCGGACACGGTCCGGGTGGGCGACCTCGACTTCCGCGGCGCCCTGACACCGCTGGTCTACGCTCCTGCCGCGCTCGCCGAGCACCTGGTCACCGGCGCCGGCCGGTACGCCGTCCTGCTGGAGAACGCGCTGCTGGTCGCGCTCGTCGGCGGGTTCCTGCTGCCCCGGATCGCCGCCCGCCCGGCCGCCGTGTGGGTGTGCGCGCCGCTGACCTGGCTCGTCGCGGCGAGGTTCGCGCCGTTTCCACTGATGGACCTGCCTGCCGTCGCCGCCTTTCTGACCGCGGTGTGGTTGGCACTGCGACCCGACCCGCCGCGCTCCGACCCGCTGCGACCCGACCCGCCGCGGCCCGACCCGCTGCGCTCCGGCCTGCTGCGCTCCGGCCCGCTGCGGTTCGGCACGGCGTGGTGTCTGGGGCTCGCCGGGGTGGCCGCCGGCGCGACGGTCAACCTGCGGCCCGCCTACCTGCTGCCCCTGGCCGCGCTCGGCGGGATCGTCGTGGTGACCCGCCGGCGGTCGGCGCTGTGGTTCGCGGCCGGGGTGGTCGCCGGGTCGCTGCCGCAGGTGACGTTCAACGCGCTGCGCGGATCGGTGCCGGGGCCGACGCCGCCGGGCACGGCGGACCTCGCCGGGTTCCAGGCAGGTTACGCGTCGTACATCGTGCGCTACGACACGATCGAACCGGCGGTGGGGGCACCGCAACAGTTCTACTGCGACCCGTCGATGGCGGCGGCGGTCGACGGGCGCCTGGCCGCCTCGACCGGCGGACTGGTCCGGGCGCTGCTGACGAACCTTCCGGAGTCGGCGCTGTTCCTCGCGGAGAAGGTCGCCGCCGCCCTGGCCTGGTCGTGGTCGACGCCGTACAGCGCCGCCGCGAGCGCCGAGCACTACGAGCTGACCGTGCCGGTCGTGCTGATCGTCGCCACCGGGATCGTCGCCGCGTGCCGCACACCGGGGGCACGGACCCTCGCGATCCTCGCCGCGGGTGTCTGCGCGTCGCTGATGACGTCGGCCACCGAGACCCGCTTCGCGCTGCCCCTCGTGCTGCTCGCGGTGGCCGGCTGCGCGCTGGTGACCGGCCCGGCCGGGGTCGCCGGCGAGTCGCGCCCGAGGGTCATCCGGTTCGTGGCGGTCGTGCTGGTCCTGGCGGCCGCCGTGGCCGCCGTGGCGGCCCTGGGGGTCGCGCACCCGCTGCCGCCCGGGCCGGCGACCCCGGCGGTGTGCGCCGCGAACGGGTGAAACGGCGCGACGCGCCCGGCGCCCGCCGCGTTGGGCGGTGCAGTGACCACGACATTGGACGCGATACGTGACCCGGCCGCAGGTCCGGACGAGCCATCCGCGCCCCCCGGCCGCAGGCCGCGCGGCGCCGCTCTGGCGTCCTTGCTCCCGCTCGCCGCCGGCCTCACCGGGATCGCGTTCACGCTGCGGTTCTACGGGGTGGCGCTGCCCACCACGCTCGCGTTCGCCGGCTGGCTCACCGCCGGGGTCGTGCTGCCCGGCCTGCTGCTGTGGCGGACGCTGCTGGGCCGGTCCGGCTGGCTCGTCGCCGACGTCGTCGCCGGCGCCGCGGTCGGCTACGTCGCCGAGGTCCTCACGTACGTCGCCGCCCGCGCCGCCGGGGTGCCGCTGCTGGTGCTCGCCTGGCCCGCCGGGATGATCGGCGCGTCCCTGCTCGTGCCGCGGCTGCGCAAGGCCTGGCGCGGCTCCGGGGAGCGCGCCCCCGCGCTGTGGTCCTGGTCGATGCTGGCCGTCGTCGGCCTGTTCTGCCTGCGGAGCGTCCGCATGTTCCGCTCACACGGCCTCGGCTGGCCCGTCAGCGGCCCGCTCGACGCCGACACCCCGTTCCACCTGGCGCTCATCGCCGAGGCGAAGCAGCACATGCCGATGCAGGCGCCCTGGGTGTCCGGTGAGCCGCTCGTCTACCACTGGTTCGTCTACCCGGAGATGGCCGCCACCAGCTGGGTGACCGGCATCGACCCGCTCGCGCTGCTGGTCCGGCTCACCCCGCTGCCGATGTTCGCCGGGACGCTGCTGCTCGTCGCGGTCCTCGCCCGGCGGATCGTCGGCCGCTGGTGGACCGGCCCGGCCGCGGCCGTCGTCACGATGCTCGTCCTCGCCCCCGACCCGTACGGCTGGCCGCACCCCGACGGATGGTTCGGCTTCGGGCCCTACGAGGACGGCTCCGTCTACCGCCTGATCGCCTGGACCAGCCCGACGCAGACGTTCGGCGCCCTGCTCTTCGCCGCCGCCGTCCTGCTCCTGCTCGACATCCTCGACGGCGCTGAAGATGTCGGGCAGGGCGGCTCCGCCAAGGGCCGGTGGGCGCTGTTCGTGCTGCTGCTCGCCGGGCTCGCCGGGGCGAAGGCGCCGTACCTGCCGCTGCTCACCGGCGCGCTCGTCCTCGTCGTCGCCGTCCAGCTCGCCGCCCGCCGCGGCCTGCACCGGCCGGCGCTGCTCGCAGCCGTCGTGACCGGCGTGCTCACCGTCGCCTCGACGGTCCTGCTGTACGGCGGCGGCGCCAACCAGAGCCTCGTCGTGGAGCCCCTGGCGACCATGAGCGGCTTCGCGACCGTCGCCGGCACCTGGACCGGCTACACCGGCCCGGGCACCCCGGCGGCGCACGCCTGGGTCGCCGCCGGGATCACCGTCCTGTGCTGGCTGCTCATCTGGGGCGGCGGCCTCGCCCTCGGCCGGCGGGTCCTGGACGCGCCGGTGCTGCTGCTCGCCGCGATCGGCGCCGAAGGCATGGCCGGCGTGCTGCTGTTCGGGCACCCCGGCGGCTCCCAGTCCTACCTGATCGTGTCCGCCCGGCCGTACCTCGCGCTCGCCGCCGTCGCCGGGCTCGCCGCGGTCGTCGGGACGATGACCTGGGCGCGCGGCGGGCTCCTCGCGCTCGCCGCGGTGGCCGGCACCACGGTCGTCCTCCTGCTGCGCACCGTCGACGGCGCCCGGCCGGCGGGGGACCGGCTCGGGTGGGAGCTCGGCCGCCCGTACGCCGTCCTCGCCGCCCTCGCCGTCGTGGTCGTCGCCGCCGGGCTGATCCGCCGCGACGGGCGGATCCTGGCGGTGGCGATCGCGATGTGCGCCGGGTTCGGGCTGCCCACCGCCTACGACCAGACCGCCGCCGTCGTCACCGACACCGCCCGGGGCGGCTGGCGCGCCGTCCCCCTCTCCGAGCAGGTCGCGCCCGACGGCCGTACCAGCGCCATCGACCGCGACACGTGGAACGCCGGCCGCTGGTTGCGGCGCCACGCCGCGCCCGGCGACCTGCTCGCCACCAACGCGCACTGTTTCGGGGTGACACCCGCCGGCGGCCTGTGCGACAACCGGCGGTTCGCCCTCGCCGCGGCGAGCGGCCACCGGGTCCTCGTCGAGGGCTGGGGCTTCACCAACAGCACGTACGAGCGTGCCGCCGCCGACGGGGTGCTGCCCTGGTTCGCCGCCTTCTGGGACCCCGCGCGGCTCGCCGGGAACGACGCCGCGTTCACCGACCCCGGCCCCGCGACGATCGGGGTCCTCCGCGACCGGTACCAGGTCCGCTGGCTGGTCGCCGACACCACCGCCGGACCGGTCGGCCTCCTGGGCGCGCACGCCCAGGAGCGGTTCCGGGCCGGAAAGCTCACGGTCTATGAGGTGACATGAACGATCTCGCCGCCCACCACGCGCCGCTCGCCGGCGCCCTCACCGACGCCGTCCGGCGGGTCATCGACAGCGGGTGGTTCGTCCTCGGCCGGGAGGTCGCCGGGTTCGAGGAGGCGTTCGCCGCCTACTGCGGGGTCCCGCACGCCGTCGGTGTCGCCAACGGCACCGACGCGATCGAGCTCGCCCTCGCCGGGGTCGGCGTCGGCCGCGGCGACCGGGTCGCCCTCGTCGCCAACGCCGGCGGCTACGGCACCACCGCGCTGCTCGCCCTCGGCGCCGAACCCGTCTACGTGGACGTCGACGAGGACACCGCCACCCTCGACCCGGCGCTGCTGGACCGGGAGACGTTCGACGCGGTCCTCGTCACGCACCTGTACGGCCGGCTCGCCGACCTGCCCGCGATCCTGGAGGTCGCCGCCCGGCACGGCGCGCCCGTGGTCGAGGACTGCGCGCAGGCCCACGGCGCGTCCCGGGACGGCAGGCGCGCCGGCTCGTGGGGTGACGCGGCCGCGTTCAGCTTCTACCCGACGAAGAACCTCGGCGCGCTCGGCGACGGCGGCGCCGTCGTCACCGCCTCCGCCGGCGTGGCCGAGCGGGTGCGGCGGCTGCGGCAGTACGGCTGGGACCGCAAGTACCACCAGGTGACCGGCCCGGCCCGCAACAGCCGCCTCGACGAGGTGCAGGCCGCGGTCCTGTCGGTGAAGCTGCCGCACCTGGACGGCTGGAACGCCGCGCGGGTCGCGGTCGCCGCCCGGTACCGCGCCGCGATCCGGCACCCGAAGCTGACCCTGCCGGAGGTGGACGCGCCAGGACACGTCGGCCACCTGTACGTGCTGCGCTGCGCCGACCGGGACGCGCTGTCGGCGCACCTGCGCGCGCACGGCGTGGCGCACGACGTGCACTACCCGCTGCCCGACCACCGCCAGCCGGTGCACGGCGACCGGTTCGCCGGGCTCGAGCTGCCGGCCACCGAGCGGCTGTGCGCCGAGGTGCTGAGCCTGCCGTGTCACCCGGAGCTGCCGGCCGAGCAGGTCGACCGGGTCGCCGCCGCCGTGAACGCGTTCGGCGCCGGCACCGAGAACTGGAAGGGCCAGCCGTGTACTCCCTGATCATCCCCGTGTACCGCAACGAGGGCACCATCCACGACCTGCTCGCCGCGGTCGGCGACCTGCACGACGCGCTGGGCGGTGCGCTCGAGGCGGTCTTCGTCGTCGACGGCAGCCCCGACCGGTCCGCGGAGCTGCTGCAGTCGCTGCTGCCCGCGCAGCGGTTCCCGGCGCGGCTGGTGCTGCTGTCGCGCAACTTCGGGTCGTTCGCCGCGATCCGGGTCGGCCTGCAGCACGCCACCGGCGAGTACTTCGCCGTCATGGCCGCCGACCTGCAGGAGCCGCCGGAGCTCGCGTTGCAGTTCTTCCGGACCCTCGCGACCGACGAGTTCGACGTCGTCGTCGGCACCCGCGAGGGCCGCGCCGACCCGCTCGGCGGCAGGATCGCGTCGAAGCTGTTCTGGGGCCTGTACCGGCGGATGGTCGTGCGCGAGATGCCCAGCGGCGGCGTCGACATGTTCGGCTGCAACCAGGCGTTCCGCGACTGCCTGCTGGCCTGCGAGGAGGCGAACACGTCGCTCGTCGCGATGCTGTTCTGGCTCGGGTTCCGCCGCAAGCAGGTCGCCTACACCCGGCGCGCCCGCATGAGCGGCAGCTCCGGCTGGACGCTGCGCAAGAAGGTCACGTACCTGATGGACAGCGTCTTCGCGTTCACCGACCTGCCGGTGCGGCTGCTGATGGCGGCCGGGGTGCTGGGGCTGCTGGTGTCGGTGGTGCTCGGCGCGGTCGTGCTGTCCGCGCGCCTCGCCGGCCTGTTCGACGTGCCAGGCTACGCCGCCACGATCCTCGTCGTGCTGTTCTTCGGCGGCGTGAACGCGCTCGGCCTCGGCGTCGTCGGCTCCTACGCGTGGCGCGGCTACGAGAACACGAAACGCCGCCCCCTCGCCGTCGTGGCGTGGGAGCTGCAGTACGCGGGCGCGCAGAAGATCGTGGTCCGGCAGGGAGGACAGCGCTGATGTCGTACTTCACCCACCCCAACGCCCTGTGCGAGAGCACCGCCATCGGCGACGGCACCCGCATCTGGGCGTTCGCGCACGTGCTGCCGGGCGCGCGGATCGGCGCCGACTGCAACATCTGCGACGGGGTGTTCGTCGAGAACGACGTCGTCGTCGGCGACCGGGTCACCGTCAAGTGCGGCGTGCAGCTGTGGGACGGCGTGGCCCTGGAGGACGACGTGTTTGTCGGCCCCAACGTCACGTTCACCAACGACCGGATGCCGCGCAGCCGCCAGTACCCGGAGGCCTTCGCCCGCACGACGGTCGAGACCGGCGCGTCGATCGGCGCGAACGCCTCGATCCTGCCGGGGGTCACCATCGGCCGGCACGCGATGGTCGGCGCCGGCGCCGTCGTCACGCGGTCGGTGCCGCCGTACGCGATCGTCGTCGGCAACCCGGCGCGGCTCACCGGCTACGTCGACGCCGCGCCGGTGCCGGCGGAGCCGCACGACACCCAGACCGGCGAGCGGGTCAACTCGACCAAGGTCCGCGGGGTCACCGTTCACCGCCTCGACTACGTGCACGACCTGCGCGGCGACCTGTCGGTGGGGGAGTTCGAGCGGGACATCCCGTTCCCGGTGAAGCGCTACTTCATCGTCTTCGACGTGCCGAACGAGAAGGTCCGCGGCCAGCACGCGCACCGCGAGTGCCACCAGTTCCTGATCTGCGTGAAGGGCCGCTGCAGCGTCGTCGCCGACGACGGCGTCGTCCGGCAGGAGTTCCTCCTGGACAGCCCCGCGACCGGCCTGTACCTGCCGCCGATGACCTGGGCGACGCAGTTCCGCTACTCGCCGGACGCGGCGCTGCTGGTCTTCGCGTCGCACTACTACGACGCGGCCGACTACATCCGCGACCACGCGGAGTTCGTCTCAGCCGCTCTGCAGGTGAGCGAGCACGGCTAGGACCCGCCGGTTGTCGTCGTCGGACACCGGCAGGTCGAGCTTGGCGAAGATGCTGGCGATGTGCTTGCCGACGGCGCTGTCGCTGAGGAACAGCTGCTTGCCGATCGCGGCGTTGGAGCGGCCCTCCGCCATCAGCGTCAACACCTCCCGCTCCCGCGGCGTCAGCGTGCCCGTCGCCGGCGACGGCCGGGCGACGAGCTTCGCGATGACCGTCGGGTCCATCACGGTCCCGCCGGCGGCGACCCGGCGGACCGCGTCGACGAACTGGTCGGCGTTGAACACGCGGTCCTTCAGCAGGTACCCGACCGCGCCGGTGCCGTCGGCGAGCAGCTCCCGCGCGTACAGCTGCTCCACGTGCTGCGACAGCACCAGCACCGGCAGGCCCGGCACCTCCCGGCGGGCGGCGAGCGCCGCCTGCAGCCCCTCGTCGGTGAAGCTCGGCGGCAGCCGCACGTCGACGACCGCGACGTCCGGGCGGTGCTCCAGCAGCGCCGCGAGCAGCGCCGGGCCGGTGTCGACGGCGGCGACGACCTCGAAACCGTGGCTCTGCAGCAGCAGGACCATGCCGTCCCTCAGCAGGTAGAGGTCTTCGGCGAGGACAACACGCACGGCAGCTCCAGCGTCGCGACGGTCGGCCCGCCGGGTGGGCTGTGCAGGGCCAGGGTCCCGTCGAAGGTACCCAACCGGCGTTCGATGCCGCGCAGGCCGGTGCCCCGCGACGGGTCCGCGCCGCCGGTGCCGTCGTCGGTGACCACGACCCGCAGCAGCCCGTGCTCGTGGCCCAGGTCCACGGTGACCTTCGCGGCGCCGCCGTGCCGGGTCGCGTTCGCGATCAGCTCGCTGACCGCGAAGTAGGCGGCCGACTCCACCGGCGCCGGCGGCCGGCCCGGCAGCGTCCCGGTGACGGTCACGTCGGCGGCCGTGTCGGTGCTGAGGTCCAGGGCGAGGGCCCGCACCGCGTCGGCGAGGCCGCGCTCCGACAGCACCGGCGGGTGGATGCCGCGGACCAGGTCCCGCAGCTCCTCCAGGGCCGCCGCCGCGGTCTCCTTCGTCTGCTTGACGAGGCGCCTGGCGGCGGCCGGGTCGGTGTCCATGAGCCGTTCGATCGCGCCGAGGGTGAGGCCGACCGCGATCAGCCGCGCCTGCGCGCCGTCGTGCAGGTCCCGCTCGATCCGGCGGACCTCGGCGGCCTGCGCGTCGACGGCGTCCGCACGGCTGCGCGTGAGCTGCTCCACCCGGCGGCGCAGCGCCGCCTCGCGGGTCGGGCGCAGCAGCAGCGCCGTCCACCGCGCGTGGACGGTGACGAGCTGCCCGGCGGTGACGAGCGCGACCGCGACGAGGCACACCCCAATGATCAGGCCGGCGGTCCGGTCGCCGTCCCACGCGCCGTACCAGGCGGACCACTCCGCGTCGAACACGGTCGTCCACAGCCACGGCAGCGCCAGCCCGAACGCGCCGTAGGCCCCGGCGGCGACCGGCGGCCCGAGCAGCACGACGGTGACGACCGGGTCGACGGCCAGCCACACCAGGTCCCGCCACGACGCGACGTCGTGCCACAACCACAGCCAGCGGGCGTTGAACCCGGCCATCGACTCGGTCTTGTACAGGTTGTTGCGCACCTGCAGCATCCCGTCGGGGCGCCGGTGCGGGCGCAGCTCCGGCTCGTACGGGCGCGGCACCTCCACCCCGCCCCACTGCGCGAACTGCCGGCGCAGGTTCGCCATCCAGCGGAAGTGCGAGACCGCGACGGGGATCGTGAAGATGAACCCGAGACCGAAACCGAGCGTGAAGCAGGCGAGGCTGAACGCCAGCAGCACCACCTCGAGCGCGGCGCAGCACACCAGCAGCCCGGCCCGCCCCCACGCCAGGAGCCGCCGCTGGGTGCGCGCACCGCGGGTCAGCTTCCTGGCCGCCCGGGCCGGGTCCATCGGCGTCAGCATCCACGCCGACCACACCCCCACGGCGCGGACCGTCCACGGCGCCACCAGCAGCCCGACCGGCACGAGCGCGACGACGACGAACGGGAACAGCAGCTGCCACGTCAGGTCCCGCTTCGTCGCCGGGTCCTTCATCAGCCAGTCGAGGCGCTGGAAGAACCTCGGGAAGCGCGGCGTCTTGTAGAGGGTCGCGTCGTGCCGGTACATGCCGTCGGCGTCCGGCTCCGGGTCCGCCGGCGGCGGCCGGTACGGCTCCGGCACCGCCCGCCCGGTCCACGCGGCGAACATCGCCCGCCACCGGTTGGTCAGGCGCCGCCCGTACAGCACGGGCGGCGGGATCAGGAAGACCAGGCCCAGCAGGACCCCGGGGAACAGCATCACCAGCGACAGCAGGAACTGCACGAACACGACGACGGCGACACCCAGCAGCACCCCGCTGCGCGTCACACCTCTCACCCAGGTCATGCCGCCCAGTCTCGTGTCACGGTCCGCCTCCCACATCGGCCCTGGCCGCCGTCTCCGGGGTGGGGCTAGGTGCACCCCCGTCCGGTGCCCAGCGTCATTCTGCCCGCCCGCCCGCTTCCGCACGATCGACGACATGGCAGTCATCGAGGTCCACCAGTTGCGCAAGCGCTACGGCGACCGGCACGCGGTCCGGGACGTGTCGTTCACCGTCGAGCCCGGCGAGATCTTCGGCGCCTTGGCGATGGCGTAGAGAGTCTCGGCGGAGGGCCTGCGCTCGTCGGAGTCGTTCTCCAAGGTGGATGATGGACATGCGGCTGCCCGACCTGTCGCTGGTCCTGCCCGTGCTGCTGCTCGGCGTCCTCGGCCTGTTCCCCGTCGGGCTGCTCGTCGCCGCCGCGGCCGGCAGCCCCAAGACCGCGACCGGCTGGGCCTTCGTGCTGTGGTTCCCGTCCGCGTTCTTCGCCGGCCTGTACGTGCCGGTCGAGCAGCTCCCGCCGGTGCTGCGCCGCATCGGCGACTGGACGCCGCTGGGCGCGTTCCGGCAGGCGGTCCAGGCCGCGTGGGCCGGCGACACCCCGCGCCCGCTGCACCTGGCCGTGCTCGCCGCCACCTGCCTGATCGCAGGTGGACTGTCCGTCCGCCTGTACCGTGCCAGTTAACCGACACTGCGGTGACGCACGGTGACCACTATGATCGGCGGGACAAGGGGGTGCCGGGTGCAACCAGTGGCAGAGGCGGTCGTCGATCTCGACGCCGTGGCGCACAATACGCGGCTCCTTTCCGGTCTCGCCGCCCCGCGCGCCCAGACGATGGCCGTCGTCAAGGCGAACGGCTTCGGTCACGGATTGCTACCGGTCGCCCGCGCGGCACTGGCCGGCGGCGCCACCTGGCTCGGTGTCACCTCCATCGCCGAGGCCCGCACGGTGCGCGACGGCGGGATCGGCGCGCCGACGCTCGCCTGGCTGTATGGCACCGGCGACGACTTCGCGTGGGCCGTCCGCAACGACGTCGACCTGTCCGTGTCGACGCCGCGGCACCTGGAGGCGATGCCGGCCGGCGCCGCCGTCCACCTCAAGGTCGACACCGGGCTGACCCGCAACGGGGTCGCCTGGGCCGACTGGCCCGACCTGGTGGCGCGGGCCGCCGACCTGGAGCGGCGCGGCACGATCCGGGTCCGCGGGATCTGGTCGCACCTCGCCTCCGCCGACGACCCCGGCAACCCGTCGGTCGCGCTCCAGCTCGAACGGTTCGACGAGGCCCTCGCCGTCGCCGCGAAGGCCGGGCTGGAGCCGGAGCTGCGGCACCTCGCGAACTCCGCCGGGATCGTCGACCTGCCCGCCACCCACTACGACCTCGTGCGGGCCGGGCTCGCGCTGTACGGTGTCGAGCCGATCGACGGGGTGACCGCAGGACTGCGGCGGGCGATGACGCTGCGGGCCCGCGCCGTCAACGTCAAGCGCGTCCCGCCCGGCACCGGCGTGTCCTACCTCCACCAGTACGTGACGGACCGCGACACCACGATGGTCCTGGTCCCGGCCGGATACGCCGACGGGGTGCCGCGCCTGCTGAGCAACCGCGGCGCCGTCGCGATCGGCGGCCGGCGGTGCCCGATCGCCGGGCGGGTCGCGATGGACCAGTTCGTCGCCGACGCCGGTGACCTCGACGTCGCCCTCGGTGACGAGATCGTGCTGTTCGGCCCGGGCGACGGGGCCGAGCCGACCGTGGAAGAGTGGGCGGCCTGGGCGCAGACCAACCCGCACGAGATCTTGACGGGCATCGGCGCCCGCGTCCCGCGAACGTACATCGGTAAGGAGCACGTGCATGGCTGATCCTCGCGTCCGCGTCGCCGTCGTTTTCGGAGGGCGCAGCGGCGAGCACGAGGTCTCGTGCAAGTCGGCCCTGAGCATCGTGCGGTTCCTCGACCGGTCCCGCTACGACGTGGTGCCCGTGCGGATCACCCCCGGCGGCACGTGGGTCTTCGGCCCTGACGCCGGCTCGCCGGAGGCCCTCGACCTGGAAGGGCTGCTCGACCTGACCAAGGAGACCGACGTGCCGGCCCTCGCGAGCCTCGCCGAGGCGATCGGGGCGCTGCGCGAGTGCGACGTCGTCTTCCCCGCCATCCACGGCCCGTACGGCGAGGACGGCACGATCCAGTCCGTCCTGGAGATGGTCCGCCTGCCGTATGTCGGCAGCGGGGTCTTCGCCAGCGCCGCCGGCATGGACAAGGAGTTCACCAAGCGGCTCCTCGTCGCCGACGGCCTGCCCGTCGCCGACGGCGTCGTGCTGCGCGGCGGCACCGGCACCGTGACGCCCGCCGAACGCGAGCGGCTCGGGCTGCCCGTGTTCGTCAAGCCGTCCCGGGCCGGGTCGAGCCTCGGCGTGTCCAAGGTCGACGACTGGGCCGAGCTCGACGACGCGCTCGCCGAGGCCCGCGCCAGCGACGCGAAGGTCCTCGTCGAGGAGATGGTGCACGGGCGCGAGGTCGACCTCGGCGTCCTGGAGCACCCCGACGGCTCCCTGCAGGTCGGGCCGCCGCTGGAGATCAGCTTCCCCGACAAGCACGAGTTCTTCGACTACGAGGCCAAGTACCTCGACCCGACCACCATCTTCGACATCCCGGCGAAGCTGGAGCCGGCGATCATCGAGCGGCTCCAGGACCTCGCGGTGCGCACGTTCCGCTCCCTCGAATGCCGGGGGCTGCTGCGGGTCGACTTCTTCCTGCGGTACGGCACGGAGCCGGTCATCAACGAGGTCAACACGTTCCCGGGCTTCACCGCCGTCTCGCAGTACCCGCAGATGTTCCGCGTCGCTGGGCTGGACTATCCGGCGCTGCTCGACGTCCTCATCGCGACCGCACTGGCCCGGCAGCCGAAGCCCGCGCTGGAGTCCTGAGCCTTTCCGGGTCGGCGGCGGTGGGACGGCCTCGATACGATGGCCGTCCCATGGTGTCGACGGGCGTTGTGACGGTTTGTCTGACGGTTCTAGGAGGCAAGTGCCGGTGACGTATCCACCAGCTGGAGATCCGCAGCAGCCCTACCAGCCGCCGTCACCGCCGCAGTACCCGTCGCCGCAGCAGCCCTACCAGCCGCCCGCGCAGTACCAGCCGGCGCCTGGTCCGTACGAGCCGCCCGCGCAGTACCAGGGCTACGACCCGACCGGCCAGTTCCAGCCGCCCGCGCAGTTCCAGCCGCCTACCGGGCAGTTCCAGCCTGCTGGGGCCGGTGGTCAGCAGTCCGGGTCCGGCAAGTGGGTGCTGCTCATCGCCGGCGCGTTCCTCGCGCTGCTCGTCGTGGTCGTCGGCGGCTGGTTCTTCGTCCAGCGGGTCCTCGTCGACTCCCCGACCGACGTGACCGAGCGCTACCTCGACGCGGTCAACGACCGCGACCGTGCCGCCGTCGTCGACATGGTGTGCTCCTCCGAGCGACCCAAGGCGGTCCGGGGCAACGACTACGTCGATGACGACGACGACAAGACCACCATCGACTGGAAGATCCTCAGCGAGACCAAGGGCCGCAACTCCGCCGAGGTCCGCGCGCGGGTGACGCTACACGACCCCGAATCGGACCGCACCCAGTCGGTGAACATCTCCGTGACCCTCGTCAAAGAGGACGGCGACTGGATGATCTGCGGCGTCCGCACGGACGACTGACCTGCCGTCCTCGCCGCAAGGCCACGGTCCGTTCGCGAGCCGTGGCCTTGCGGAAGGTTCAGAAGGATAGGCCGGTCAGCCGCTCGTACACCTCGACATATCGCGAACGGGTGCGCTCGACGACATCGGCGGGGACCTCCGGACCGGGCGCCGTCTGGTCCCAGCCGGCGTCGCGGGACCAGTCGCGGACCGACTGCTTGTCGAAGGAGAACTGGGTGCGGCCCGGCACCCACTCGTCGAGCGGCCAGAAGCGCGACGAGTCGGGCGTGAGGACCTCGTCGGCGAGCATCAGGGTGCCGTCGGCGGTGCGGCCGAACTCGAGCTTGGTGTCCGCGACGATGATGCCGCGCTCGGCGGCGATGTCGCGGCCGCGGGAGTAGACGCGCAGGGTCAGGTCGCGCAGCTCCTCCGCCTGCTCCTTGCCGACCTGCTCGACCACGTCGTCGAACGTGATGAACTCGTCGTGCACCCCGACGGCTTCCTTCGTCGTCGGCGTGAAGATCGGCTGCTCCAGGCGGTCGGCCTCGACCAGGCCGGGCGGGAGCGTGACGCCGCTCACGGCGCCGTCGCGGACGTACTCCTTGAGGCCGAGGCCGGTCAGGTAGCCCCGGGCGATGCACTCGACCTGCACCATGTCGAGGCGCCGGCAGCGGATGGCCCGCCCGGCGAACTCGGCGGGCACGTCGGTCGCGGACAGCACATGGTTGGGCACGATGTCGGCGAGCTGCTCGAACCACCACAGCGACAGGCGGGTGAGGACCGCGCCCTTGTCGGGGATCGGGGTCGGCAGCACCACGTCGTAGATCGAGATGCGATCGGACGCGACCAGGACCAGGTCGTCGCCGTCGAGATAGACGTCGCGGACCTTGCCCGAATGCAACAACTTCACGTCCGCCAGCCTAACGTCTAGACTTCCTTCGATCTCAGGGGTGCGGCGACCCCTCCGTTTGTGGTTGCCCGGAGGAGCCCTGTCATGCCGCAGACCCGTCGCCAGCTCATCGTCGCCGGCGCGCTCGGCACCGGTGCCGTGGTGCTCGGCCCCGGCGTCCGCGCGTCCGCGGCCGTCGTCAGCGCGGACCTCGTCGTCTACGGGGCGACGCCCGGCGGACTCGCGGCCGCCGTCCAGTTCCGCCGGTCGGGCGGCACCGCCGTCGTGATCGACCCGGGCACGCACGTCGGCGGGATGACCACCGCCGGCCTCGGCGCCACCGACACCGGCAACACGGCCGCGATCGGCGGGCTGTCGCACGAGTTCTACCGCCGCGTGCACGCCAAGTACGCCGGCACGCCGGTCACGCCGACGTCGCCGGCGCGGTTCAAGTTCGAGCCGCACGTCGCCGCCGCCGTCTTCGCCGACCTCCTCGCCGAGGCGGGCGTCACCGTCCAGCTCGGCCGGAAGCTAGCCACCGTCACGAAGGCCGGCAACCGCATCGTCGAACTGTCCACCGAGGACGGTCAGGTGTACCGCGGGCTCATGTACGTCGACGCCAGCTACGAGGGCGACCTGATGGCGAAGGCCGGCGTGGCGACGACCCTCGGGCGCGAGGGCAACGCCGCCTACGGCGAGAGCATCAACGGCGTCCAGCTGCGCGACAAGCACCAGTTCGTCAAGCCGGTCGACCCGTACGTGACCCCGGGAAACCCCGGCAGCGGGCTGCTCCCGGGCGTCTCCGCCGGGGCCCTCGCCCCGAACGGCACCGCCGACGGCCGGATCCAGGCGTACAACTTCCGCATGTGCCTGACCAGGGCCGCGGACCGGCTCCCGTGGCAGCGCCCGGCGGGCTACGACGCGGGCCGCTACGCGCTGCTGCTGCGCTACATCGAGGCCGGCTACGCGGGACCCTTCTTCAACACGGTCGACGTCGGCGGCGGCAAGACCGACTCGAACAACGACGGCGCCTTCTCCACCGACCACATCGGTGCTTCGTGGAGCTATCCGACGGCCTCGTTCGCCGTCCGGGACGCCATCGTCGCCGACCACCGCACCTACCAGCAGGGCCTGATGTGGTTCCTGGCCAACGACCCCCGCGTCCCGGCGACGATCCGCTCCGCCACGGCGGCCTGGGGCCCCGCACCGGACGAGTTCGGCGCGACCGGTTTCTGGCCGCCCATGCTGTACGTGCGGGAGGCCCGCCGGATGGTCTCCTCGTACGTCATGACCGAGCACAACTGCCGGGGCGCCGCGACCGTCCCCGACTCGGTGGGCCTCGCCAGCTACACGATGGACTCGCACAACTGCCAGCGGCTCGTGGTCTCCGGCGTCGCGAAGAACGAGGGCGACGTGCAGGTGGGTGTTCCCGGCCCGTACCAGGTGAGCTTCCGCTCGATCGTCCCGGTGGAGGCGCAGTGCGCGAACCTGCTGGTCCCGGTCTGCCTGTCGGCGAGCCACATCGCGTACGGCTCGATCCGCATGGAACCCGTCTTCATGGTCCTCGGCCAGTCGGCTGCGGTGGCGGCCCGGCTCGCCCTGACGACCGGCGTGCCCGTCCAGCAGGTGAACATCTCCACGCTGCAGTCCCTGCTCCGCGACCTGAGCCAGCGTATCGACATCTCCGCGGGCTCGGAGGTCATCATCGACTCCCACGGCACCGGCGTGACCCGCGCCGGCACCTGGCTCCCGAGCACCTCGATCGCCGGCTACTACGGCAGCGACTACGAGCACGACAACAACACCGCGAAGGGCGTGAACCGCCTCCGCTTCACCCCGTCACTGCCGTCGGCGGGCGCCTGGACGGTCCAGCTGCGCTGGACGGCCCACGCGAACCGGGCCAGCAACGTCCCGGTCGACGTCGTCCACACCGGCGGCGTCACCACGCACACCGTCGACCAGCGCACCTCCGGCAGCCAGTGGGTGCCCCTCGGCACCTTCCAGTTCACCGCCGGCAGCGCCGGCTCGGTCCTGATCCGCACCGAACAAACCAACGGCTACGTCATCGCCGACGCCGCCAGATTCGTCCGCGCCTGACCCCTGCCGGATTTCGCGGAGGAACCGGACCGCAACTACCAATAGATAGTGATGCTCGGGGGTAACAGCTGACCGAACGCGGGTGCAGTGTAGGCGGAATCGCCGAGCAGGCTATTAGCTCCACAGTCTGTGGCAAGGTTGACGCAACCGATGGGTTCGCTTTCAGCCGCCGGACGAGGTCAAGATTCCGCTCCCCCATGAGGGTGGATCTGCGACAAGCTCCCGGAAGCTGGCCGGTTCGAAGCCCTACCACGATGCGCTTGAGGCCCAGCACGGTTGCCACCGCCGCGGCCGTCCTCGCCGACCGTCGACCGCCATGCCTGCAGGTGCGGTACGCCCCGGCGGACACCCCGATGGATGGCGGCACATCACCCGCGTCGAGCAGGCCGGCGTGCTGTTCGCCGTCGTACTGCACTCCGATCCGGACCCGGCCGGCCTGCCGCGCGAGTTAAGGGCGAGCTTCACCGGGTAGAGGACTTTCAACCGACAGCCGGCATCGGGAAGGGTGTATTGGTCACATGGCGAATGGCGGGAAGGGCTCGATCAATGGACGGTCACCAACCGGCGCTGGTCGCTGGGGCACGGCCAGCGAGGGGCGCCAATCTTCCCGCGTTGCGGTTGGTGTCGCTGACACGCCTCATGGCGTCGACCACTGGTCATCCGGAGACCGTCCTCGGGATTATCGACGGGCCCGTCAGGACTGACCATCCCGACCTCGCCTCCGCCACGATCCGCCAGTTGTCGGCTCCGTCCGGTACGGGGCATGGCGCGGCATACGATCACGCGACCGCCATCGCCGGGATCCTGGTGGCGGGCCGCGATACTGCCGACCCTGGTATCTGCCCCGACGCCACTCTCCTCGTCCGTGCGATCTTCACGGCGGTGCGCGGCGCCGGAGCCGTGCCACCGGCCGAGCTGGCGTCGGCGATCGTCGAGATGGTCGACGCCGGCGTGCGTGTGATCAATCTGAGCCTCTGCCTGATGCCGCCTGCCGCGCAGGCCGGTGACAACCAGCTGCCGGATGCACTGGACTACGCGTTCCAGCGTGGGGCGATCGTCGTGGCGGCCACCGGGAACCAGGCGACGATCGGCAGCTCCGTGATCACCCGCCATCACGCGGTGATCCCTGTCGTCGCCTACGACCTCCATGGGCGCCCACTGCCGGGCTCGAACTTCGCGCACTCGACCGGCCGTCGTGGCGCGGGGGCCCCGGGCGAGGGCGTGACCGGGCTGTCCGCGGACGGCGGCAGACGCGCGTTCGGTGGCACGAGCGCAGCGGCGGCATTCGTGACCGGAGGCGTGGGCCTACTGCTGTCGCTGTTCCCCGGAGCCGGCGCGGCCGAACTGCTGTTCGCCGTGACCAGATCGATGGCTAGGCGGACGTCCGTCGTTCCGCCGCTATTCAACGCGTGGTCGGCGGCCGAACTGCTGCGGAGTATGCGATAGGGAGGACGCTCCATGGCCGACGACAAACCGGCGACTCGGACTCCGGACAACCCGGAGCGGACGGGCCCGCGGCTACGCATGCCGGGGTTCGTCAACGACGAGGACGTCGGACTGGGCGACGTGGTGAAACGGGTGACGAGCCTATTCGGTGTGAAGCCATGCGCCGGATGCGAGAGGCGGGCCGCCGCCCTCAACAGGTGGCTGGCCTTCACCGGCAGGGGTGGCCGGGGGCGCTGAGTCGCCGACCGGCCCTGTCAATGGTCAATGACGGTCTTCGGGACCAGGAGTGAGTATGGAAGCGTCCGATCGGACAAGGGGCATCGACCAGATGGAGCAAGGCGTAATCCCGCAGGAGTCGCAGGAGTCAGCTGAATCCCTGCCCGCGTCCCTCGGTCGCGCGTTGCCGACGCTGCCGGTGGATCAGCGCAGCATGGCCGCCGAACCGCCGTCCCGGCAGCCGGCAGGTCACTCCTGCGCCTCGTGCACCAGGGACGAGGCCGCGTACGAGCGCCCGGGCAGCCGTGGCGGTATCACCCCGCCGTACGTGTATGCGCTGGGCCGCATCGAGGCGCGTTTCCCAAGCCTCGCCATCGAGAAGGAGCTTGCACAGGCTACTGGGCGTGCCGAAACGGCGAGTCTGACAGACCGGCAGGCACTCGGCACCGTGCTATCCGATCCGCAGAACCGCTACCTGAGCCGCCAGCTATGTTACGTGCTCAGCGTCCAAGGGCTGGAGACGTACATCCTGCAGCCCCGGGACCCCGCGGACTTCGAATTGCTCATCGAGATCCTCGGCTCGCCGCCGAAGCCGTCGGACCTGCACGTCGTGATCGGCCTCCGAGGGCCAGTGGCGCCGCCGGAGCTGTGCAACGGGCTGATGCTGCCGATGGTCGCCTTCGACCAGATCTACGCGTTCACCACCGACTCCCTGGTCCGCGCCCTGCCCAAGCCGGCACACATCGAGGAACAGCCCTTCGTGTCTGCATCGGAGGAGATGCTGCAGCGGCTGACCCAGCTCACCGACAACGCTGGCGCCACTGACGAGCACCGCGCGCTCAACTATCTGGCAGTGCGTTATCCGGCGATCTATGCCAAGAGCGCCGAGGCGTTCGCCACCGGCTCCTCACTGACCGCCATCGAGACGCGCCCTTCACGCCTGAGTGGAGTGCGCCGCATTCTGGATGTCATTTTCTCCTACACCAGCCGGCAGACCGACGTCACCGAGAAGTTCTTCGTCCGTGTCGACGTCACAGAGGAGTTCCCGTTCCTCGTGACCAAACTGTCGCCTTACTACGATCGATAATCTCGGCCGAAGGAGCGAGTGGCGATGTCAGGACCTGGGCTTACCGCAGAGTACTCGCTGTACAGGACGCGTCACCAGTACCGTTCACAGGCCACTTGGCTCCTGCCGGAGGCGGGTGTGCAGCCGGCGGGGGACTGTGTCGAGGACTGCATCGCCGACTGCGTCGCCGCCAGCGCGGACTCGGGCTTGCCGACGCAACTGCTGCGCGCCGAGTGCAAGCCGCAGTGCCAGACCAGCTGCCACCAGGGCCCGTGGCCGTGTGAGCCCGGGACCAAGCTGTGCTTCAGGACCGGGTTCAAACCGCACTGCTGCCCCGAGGACAACGAGTGCTGCGCGGTCCTCAACGCCACCCGCGACGGCTACAAACTGCAGTGCTGTCCGCCCGGCCAGAAATGCTGCTTCAAGTACGGTTGCTACGTGCCCGGCCAGCAGGAATGCACCCAGGACGGCTTCTGCCCACCCGGCAATCCGATCTGCGACGGCAGGTGCTGCACCGCTGGCTACGTCTGCACCCTGGACGGGTGCACCAAGCCGGATCTCGTCTGCAACAACCGGCGGTGCGAGCCGGAAGAGAAATGCACGCCCCAGGGCTGCTGCCCGCCGAATCGGCTCACGCCCACGGGCTGCTGCCCGGCCGGTCAGGTTGCATGCCCCGGCCCTGAGGGCGGACCTGACGCCGGAGTCGTCAAGTGTTGCCCACCAGGCTGGAGCTGTTCGAGCTATACGGGGTGTTGCCCTCCGGGTGAGTGCTGCGAAAACAATGTCTCATGCCCCCCAGGGAAATCCTGCTGTGAGGACGTAATTTGCTGCCCCAATGGGGCATGTCAATTCAACGCAAGCACTGGGTCATACGAGTGCGTCTAGAGGTTGAGATTTTCTACCCACTCTGGCTTGTCTGCGTTTAGAGAATGCCCACAATGTGATTGATCGTAATATCAGCACAACTAGAGAAGGGTGTGAAGAAAATGACAAAGCTAGTCATTCACTCATTGGTCTGCAATGAAACCTCCGACGGCATGGGCGCTGATGACATATTCATCAACTTCCAGGGGATAAGGGTATGGGGAACTACTTTGGTGGATGCAGGCCAGACTCACCAGATGGAGGCTGAGCTCGACTTCAACGTTAGGGGTCGTGTTGACGTCTGGGAGTTCGACAGCGGCTCCGACAACGATCATATCGGAACCTTCTGGGTGAACAGAAGTCAGGCTGGCACGGGCGAGCGATCTGTTTCCCTGACAGGCGACGACTCCGACTACATCATTACGTACGAAGTATTAAGTTAGAGCGCGCGCCGTTTGGCGACGGAGGGCAATGCCACTTAGCCTAAGTTGATCAATCTGGTGGTCTCTGGTTTGTGACTCGTACGGTGTGGCGGCGTGGTTCGCCTCTCGCTGTCTGGTGTGATCGGCGCGCGGTGCGGATGTCGCGTTGGGGTCTGGTCGGCTCGCTGGCCTGGCGGTAGGTGCCGGCGCTGCCGGCGAATGTGGCCAGGTGCGGGCGTTGCAGGTGGTCGCGTAGCCGGTGCCAGGACGGGTCTCGGTGGCGTTCGACCGGCTGCTGCGCCGGTCGGCGTCGATGATCCGTCCTGCCGACTGCGGGCCCGCCAGACCCCCACGGCGCGAGCCGGCGGAAGGCGGTGGCCGGCCCGACCACCTGAACCCCGCACCTGCCCGATCTGCTGGACCACGTTCACCGCCGACGGCCGCAGTCGCGGCAAGCGCGCCTACTGCTCAAGCCACTCCGGTACCCGTGGATCGAGGTCGTGCCCGCGTGCCACATAGTGCTGAAGATTCGTCACAATCGCGCGACGTAACATCAGCTCACCCGGGGTGGGGAAAATGATTTGGTTGCCCCGGGGAAGAACTTCTGGCGCCATCAAAGACCGGAATCCCGCGGAGGCGACGCTAAGTGCCGGAAGTCAACGCTGAACAGAAGCAAGCCGTCAAGCAGCAAGCGACGCAAGCGGCGCTGACGGACAACAACCTAGCGGCGGGTCTCGCGGTCGCTGGCGGCGTCGTGAGCTTCGTCTCACCAGCACATGGAATAGTGCTCGGTATCGGCTCCGGGTTGTTCTGGTTGTGCGCAAACTATCGACAGGCGATCGCGAACGACCCGCCGCGCGACGACTTCACTGAGGTCTGGATAAGCGGTGCGCACGTGGATGAAGGTCAACTACCCGGCGAGGACAGCCGCGAGCGTCTGTTCTACCGTTTCAACGCTCAGCAACTACTGGTCTGCGATGGGCTGTACGCACTCCTGTGGTCACTCGAGCGCTACGACGGCGCTGCAGCAGCAGGCGACCCCGACGCCGCAGCCTCTCAGGCCGAAGCGGTAAGGCAAAATGCGGAAATCGTCGCCGCCCATCAGGATGCTCTGGCGTCGCTGGTCTCGGAAGTTAACCAGGCATGGGCCGTGCTTCGCGACGAACTGGGCTTGGACTGGAACAGCGTCTCGCTCGCCGACGTGCAGCAATTCTACCGCGACACTGTCGGTGAATCGCCCCAGGCGCCCAGCCCGGCCCTGGAAGCCTTGGCGGCGAGCATCGTGGACGGCGCCAGTGATTTGCTGGAGCCCTTTGACACCGGACTTGCTCATCCCGTGCTGGACGCGACCGAACTGCCAGGTGAGCCACGGGAACTGATCGGTCAGGACTACACCGACGGCTTGGCCGAGATGTCGGCGGCCATCCGCGGTCTCGTCGTGGACATCTGAGTCTGTCCGGTCCCAGTGCAACTGCCGTCCTGTCGATCATGACGAAGGCCAGAAACGGATGTTGCTACAACCAGCCCAAGCCCGCGGCGGGCGCTGCCCTACGACACCGTCGACCACCGGTGGACCCTGCGGGTGCCGAATTTGTCGTCCGTCCTGGTCGCGGCCCAGCTCGATGCCACCGAAGGATCGTGTATCTGTCGACGTTCTCTCGCGCTTCGGACCGCTGCCGATAACTGGGTGATGATGTCTCACCGTGCTGCTGCGACTGGCGTACCTGGGTGTGACGAACGCGCTGGCGATGCTGCGGCTGCTGCTGCCCATGAGCGACCGGGCCAAGACGCCGAGATCCTCGCCTTGCGGCACCAGATCATAGTCCTCGAACGGCAGCTGCATGGCGCGAAGGTGCGGTTCGAGCCTGCTGATTGAGCCTTCCTCGTCGCGCTGCTGCGCCGACTCCCCCGCGAGGTGCTGCCGCGGGTCCGGCTGCTCGTACGCCCTGAGACCATGCTGCGCTGGCACCGTGACCTGGTCGCCCGACGGCACGCCCGCGTCTCTCGCCCCAAACGTGCCGGGCGGCCACCCACGGTCCAGTCGATCCGCGCGCTGGTGCTGCGACTCGCGCAAGAGAACAGCGGAAGGGGCTACCGTCGCATTCACGGTGAGCTACGGGTAGCTGCTCGCACCGGATGCGGCCGCACAGGCCGGTGCTCAACGCATCGATGTGCGTGCTGCGGTTGAGCAGGAACACTTGACAGGTCACCATCGGCAGCAGCTTGTCCTCGTCACGCCCGGGACGGTAGCCCCTCTCGGCGAGTACGGCTCGGATCCGGCGGATCTCGCTGTCCACGCGGTCGCGGCCGAAGGCGCGCCAGGCCAGGACAAGCCGGCTGAAGCTGCCGAGCCGGTGGAACGCGGTGAAGCCGCCGGGCAGGAACGCGGTGAAGCCAAATGGGGCCGCACGGCGTCGTCGGCCCGGTCGGGGGCGGCGGCGCGGAAGCCCTGCTGGTCCTCGCCGAGGATGGCGGTCCACTCCTGTTCGGTCCAGTGCCAGAAGGATCGGCCGGACCCGGCGCATCGCAGCAGCAGCACCGCAACGGCGTCGTTGTTCGCCCGCAGGCGGTGCGGGGTGGGTGGGCCGTCGAGTGCGGCGCTTGCGTCGTCCAACGGGCGCAGCAGCCGTCTGATCACCCGCCATCCCAGGGCGGCGGGATCATGGCGGCGATCGCGGCAACGTCCACGAGGTACGACGATCAGACACGAAGCCAGACGCCTCCAACGATCCGTCTCACCGGTGGTGAGTCAAGGTGTCTGATCCAACGGCACAAGCCAAGACTGCCGACGTGTAATTCACCCCGACGAGGGACCACGCTCCGGTAGCACAATGCGAGTCGAGAGCCAGCAGCGGCATCCGAAGATCATGATACGCCGCCAGTCTGCTGAGGCAGGACCCGACGACGGGCCGCCTGATCTCACGTCAATTGCGTGTGTGCCACTCAGATGCCATCGATGCCGAGAATGTGTCACTGATCATGGGACGCTACACCCCTCCGCTGCCGACCTCGTCCCGCGCTGGGCAATTCAGCCGCTTGATCCGCGCCGGGCAATTCAACGGCCGCGTCGTCGCCTGATCCGCACCGGGGCAGACCCAACAGGCACGTCATGGCCGCCGGATTTGTCGGTGCCTGACCACCCGGCGGATTCGTTGTGCCCGACCCGCGGTGGCCGGCGGCTGGACTTCTGGCCGACTGGTGGGCCCGCCTTCGCAGGCGAGCTCGTCCTGCACCCGCTCGTCCCGGACCCCACTTGATCCGCACCTACCTGATGCGCACCTGCCTGGCCTCCCGGACTCGTGTGGCCCACGCCTGCCTGATCCGCGCCAGGCAGAATTCGTTCCTGCCAGGGCAGCAGACCAGCGGCTACCTCATCGCCGACGCCGCCGGGTTTGTCCGCGCGTGACTGCGGGCGGGTTCGTCCGGGCCTGATCGCTGGCGGCCGGCGGCTGGACCTTCTCGCCGCTGGTGGGCATGGCTTCTGACCCTGGCGGGCACGGCTTCGACCGCTGGGTGCCGGGGTGACCGCTGCAAAGCAACCCTAACCCCGCCCAACAAATCGATCTCCGGGGTCGTGACGGACCGTAGTTTCCGGGCTTCCACCAGGGGCGGAACGGCGGGGGAGGGCGTTGCGAACCGTGACGGAGGGGCTACGGGTTCTCGTCGTTGCGGGTCTGTTCGGCGAGGAAACGCTCCAGCTCCGCGCCGATCTCGTCTGCGGTCGGGAGCGGGGCGGGGGAGTCGGCCAGGAGGTTGTTGCCCTGGCGTCCGCGGGTGTAGGCGTCGTACTGCTCCTCCAGCGCCCGCACCAGCGACGCGGCCTCGTCGGCCTGGGCGATCTGCACGTCGATCTCGGCGCGGACCGACTCGGCGGCGGCGTGCAGCTCCTCGGTGGGCAGCTGCAGGCCGGTCGCCTCGGAGACGCAGGAGAGCAGCTTCTCCGCCGCCGAAGGGAATTCCGCCTGCGCCACATAGTGCGGCACGTGCACGGCGAAGCCGAAGGCGTCGCGGTCCTGCTGGCCGATGCGGAACTCGAGGAGGTTGCCGACGCTGCCGGGCACCTGGACGCGCTGCAGCCACGGCTCGAACCCGGCGATCAGGTCCCGGCTCGTGCCGTGGGCGGTCACGCCGGTGGGGCGGGTGTGCGGCACGGCCATCGGGATCGCGGTGAGGCCGACCGTCGCCCGCACGTCGAAGCGCTCGATCAGCTCGATGACCGCCGCCGTGAACCGCTCCCACTGCAGGTCCGGCTCGGGGCCGTCGAGCAGCAGGAACTCGGTGCCGGTCGCGTCGCGCAGGACGCGCAGGAGCAGGCGCGGCTGCTCGTAGTGCTCCCAGTGGTCCTCGACGAACAGCATCGCCGGGCGCCGGCTGCGGTAGTCGTAGAGCTGGTCGAGGTCGAATGTCGCCACGGTGCGCGGCGAGCCGATCGTCAGCAGATGCTCGCGGGCGAGGCGGCTCGCGTTGCCGGCGTCGACGAAGCCCGTCAGCGCGTGCACGAGCACCGGCCGGTCGACGGCCGGCGGGTCCTCGGTGAGCGTGTAGAGCTCGCTGGGGTTGAGCACCGGAACGCAGCCTCCTTGAACAACGATTGCAAGAAACGCAACTCGTGGGTGCGCTCGATCATTCCATCCCGGCGGACCAGGGATTCGTGAGGATCGCGTAGACCAACTCGTCAACGGCCGGCGCCAGGGACGTGAACGACGGCCCGGCGCCCGTGTACGGGTCGGAGACCTGCAGCATCATCTCGTGCACCCCTCCCACCAGCGCGATCGCGAGCAGCTGGGACAGCTCGGGGATGGCCGGGTCGGCGGCCCGCGCCGCATCGACCACCTCTACCAGCGTATCGGCGAACCGGCGCTGCATCTGCTGCCGCAGCCGGTACGCCTTCGGGCCGGCCGCCTGGATCTCCACGAGCAGCGTGCGGGTGACCGCCGGCATGCTCTCCAACGCGTTCAGGTATGCGGTCACCCCGTGGTTGACCATGGCCTTCCAGCTGCCGCCGCCACCACCAGCGGCGCTGCGCACGACGGCGAGCAGGTGCACGCAGCCCTGCTCGTACAGCGCCATGAGGCACGACTCCTTGTCGGTGAAGTGCTCATAGAACGTCCGCTTCGACACCCGCGCGTGCATGACCACGTCGGCGATCGTCGTCGCCGCGTAGCCCTTGTCCGCGATCGCCGCCGCCAGCCCGCCGGTCAGCGCCTCGCGGACCTCCTCGGCGGTTCTCGTGCTCGTCATGCGCCTGCCTCGGCCTTTCGCCAGAATGTCCGTGGGTGTTAGTTTGCCTGGTACTGGACGGTACCGCCGACGGGAGGCCCACGGTGCAGCACAGCTTGTCCGGCCAGGTGGTGCTCATCACCGGTGCCGCCAGGGGGATCGGGGAGCACACCGCCCGCATCGCGGCCGCCCGCGGCGCGAAGGTCGTCCTCGCCGGCCTCGAACCCGACCGCCTCGCCGCCGTCGCGGCCGACCTCGACGCGGCCTGGTTCCCCTGCGACGTCACCGACCAGTCCAGTCTCGCAGCCGCTGTCGAGGGCGCCGTCTCCGCCCACGGCCGCATCGACGCCGTCCTGGCCAACGCGGGCGTCGCCAGCCGCGGCACCGTCGCCACCGGTGACATCGAGGCGTTGGTACGGACCGTCGAGGTCAATCTCGTCGGCGTCATGCGCACCGCCGCCGCCGTCATGCCACACCTCATCGAGTCCCGCGGCTATCTGCTCATCGTCGCGTCGGCGGCGTCGTTCGCCGCGCTGCCGGGGATGGCGCCGTACTGCGCGTCGAAGGCCGGCGTCGAGCACTTCGGCAACGCCCTGCGCCTGGAGGTCGCCCACCACGGCGTCCGCGTCGGCACCGCCCACCCGTCGTGGATCGACACCGACCTCGTCCGCGACGCCCAGGACGACATGCCAACCTTCCGCGAGACGCTGCGCAAGCTGCCGCCGCCACTGGGCTCGACCACGTCGGTGGAGCGCTGCGCCGAGGCGTTCGTCTCCGCCCTCGAACACCGCCGCCGCAAGGTCTTCGTCCCGCGCAGCGTCGCCGTCGTGTACTGGCTGCGCACCTTCCTCAACAGCCGCCTGTCCGAACGCGTCATCGAACGCCAGGCGCGCACCAGCGTCCCCGCCATGGAGGAGCAGGTCCGCACCCTGCGCCGCGGCTTCGGCGCCAACACCGCCCACGGCCTGCCCGCCACGGGCGCGCCCGCGGAACCACCCACTCCGGGCTTCATCGCCGACCGCTACCACCGCTGATCCTCACGCGGCCTTCCGCGACGGACCGCCGACGCCCGGCGTGCCCGCCGCCCGGACGGTCGCGACCCGGACGGTCGCCGGCCGTGCGGTCGCGGGCGCGGGTGGTCAGCTGCCGCGGGTCGTGCGTGTCTCGTGGACCATGATGGCGATCTGGACGCGGTTGGTGCAGCCGAGCTTGCCGAGGATGCGCGACACGTACGTCTTCACGGTGGCCACGCTCATCAGCAGCGCCGCACTGATCTCGGCGTTGGAGCGGCCCTCGGCGACGGCGTCGGCGACCTTGCGCTCCGCCGGGGTCAACGCGTCCAGGGCCCGTTCAGCGACCGCGCGCCGCTCGGCGGTGTCGTCGCGGACCACGTGGTCGACGAGCCGCCGTACTACGGACGGTGACAGCATCTGCTCGCCGGCCGCGACCCGCCGCACCGCGTCCAGGATCGCCAGCGGCGGCGTGTCCTTGAGCAGGAACCCGTGCGCCCCGAGCCGCAGCGCCCGCAGCACGTGCTCATCCGTGTCGAACGTCGTCAGCACCACCACGGCCCCCGGCACCCCGCCGGCCCGCAGCGCCTCGAGCGCGGCGAGCCCGTCCATCCGCGGCATCCGGATGTCCATGAGGATCACGTCGGGGTGGCTGGCCCGGACCACCTGGACGGCCGCCACGCCGTCGCCCGCCTCCCCGACGAGCTCCAGCTCAGGATCCCCGCCGAGGACCATCGCCAGCCCGGCCCGGACCAGCGCGTCGTCGTCGACGACCACGACCCGGATCATCCCCGCCACGGCAGCCACGCCTCCAGGTGAAACCCGACCTCGCCACCGTCCCCCGACCCGCCGTGCCCGTGCCCGCCACCGTCCCCCGACCCGCCGTGCCAGTGCCCGCCACCGGCCCGCGGATCAGAGCCTGCCTGCCGGACTCCGCCGGCCTGCTGTGCCGCGCTGGCCTGCTGTGCCGCGCTGGCCTGTTGCGCCGCGCTGGCCTGTTGCGCCGCGCTGGGCTGTTGTGACTCGCCGGGTTGTTGCGCCGCGCTGGGCTGTTGTGCCTCGCCGGGCTGCTGTGCCGCGCTGGGCTGTTGTGCCTTGCCGAGCTTCTGAGCCGCGCTGGACTGCTGGGCCTTGCCGGGTTGTTGTGCCTTGCCGAGCTGCTGGGCCGCGCCGGGCTGTGGCGCCGTGGCGTGCCGTGGGGGCGGGGTCGTGCGGCGGGGGCCGTGTTCGAGGCGGCCGCCGGCCAGGGTGACGCGCTCGGCCAGGCCGACGAGTCCCGACCGCGACCCCGGCAGCGCGGGCCGCACCGGGACAGCCGGCAGCGGGTTGCGCAGCCACACGTGCAGCTCACCTTGGCTCGTGCGGTCGAGGCGGACCGCGACGGCGGCGCCGGGAGCGTGCTTGCGGGCGTTGGTCAGGCCCTCCTGCACGAGGCGGAACGCGGTCCTGTTCACCGCCGCGGGCAGCGTCTCCGGCCCCGCGTCACCGCCGGCGGTGAGCCGGTTGTCGAGGTCGACGGGGGTGCCGGCCCTGCGGACCTCCTCGATCAGCTCGTCCAGGTCGGCGAGGTCCTGGCGCGGACGCAGCTCGTCGTCGTCGCTGCTGCGCAGCACGCCGAGGATCTCCCGGAGCTCCTCCATCGCCTGGCGCGCGCTCGCCCTGATGGTGCCGCCCGCCTCGGCGACCTGCTCCTGCGACAGGTCGCGGCGGATCTCCAGGGCGCCGGCGTGCAGGCTGATCAGCGAGATCCGGTGGGCGAGCACGTCGTGCATCTCGCGGGCGATCCGCTCCCGCTCCAGCCCGCGCAGCAGGTCGGCGCGCTGCTCGGCCTCCGCCTCGGCGCGCACGGCCCGGTCCCGCAGCGACGCGATCAGCTCCCGCCGGGCCCGCACCGTCGACCCCCACGCCAGGACGATGCCCGTGATCAGCGCCACGGCCGTGGCGTTGCCCACGACCTGCAGGTCAGGGTCCGGATAGCGGATCATCAGCGGGACCGGCACCAGCAGGTGCGCGACGGCGACCCCGAGCGCCACCCGGAACGGCCGGTGCACCGCGACCGTGAACACCGCGATCATCGCCGCCCCGCCGACGAAGTCGGTGAGCGCCGCCGGGACGAGCAGCAGGAGCGCCACCTGCACGGGCCACCGCCGCCGCCACCAGATCAGCACCAACGCCGGCACGGTCACGGCCGTCGACAGCAGCCACCGCTCGTCGCTGAGGGCGCCGCTGTCCAGGCCGGACGCCGCGGCGACCACCATCGTCAGTGCCGAGATGACGAAGACGGTCGCGTCGACGACGAGGTTGCGCGCCTTCACGAGCGCACCAGGGGACGCCAGTGCTGCGTGGTGCCGTCGTCGCGGACCGTGTACCCCAGCTTCTGGACCTCGTCGCGCAGCTCGGCGGCGTCGGTGGTGCTCTTGCTGGTCAGCGCCGCCGCCCGGGCGGCGAGGACCGCGTTGACCGCGCCCGGCAGGTCCGGCAGGTCGGGCACCCAGCGCCGGAACAGCTCCCCGAACGGGTCCTGCTTCTGCCACGGGTAGCCGTGCGCCTGGAACGCCTCCGCCACCTGCCGGTCACCGGCCCGCTCCAGCCGCTCCCGCACCACCTGCCGCGAGTCCCGGTCCAGCACGACGAGCAGCCGCCCGTCGACGAACACCGCCGACACGTCCTCCCGGCGCACGACCCAGGCGGCGTCGCCGAGCCGCAGCCGCAGCTCGCTGTCGGCGACCGTCACCCGCAGCGTCTCGTGCACCGCGACGATCACGAACACCACCCCGAGCAGGAGCCCGGCGGCCATCATCGCGACCTGTCCGACCCCGTGGTCGAGCGCCGCCACGAGCCGGATCGGCCCCCCGAACGGCACCCACGGCAGGCTCAGCAGCCAGCGCGCCAGCAGCGGCAGCGCCCAGCCGACCGCGACCCCGACCAGCGGAAACCCGGCGCCGATCAGCCATTTGTCGGTGCGGGACAGCCCCAGCTCGTGTTCAGCCATACACCTCACGGTAGGCAGCCGGACCGTGGCGGGACAGTCTCCGAAAGTTGTCGCGTCCACCTGGATCAGCCGCCATTGGTCGGTGTGATGTGCACCGACTCCACCCACGACGGCGGCAGCGGGGGGTTCGGCCCGATCAGCCCGGCGATGAGCCGGCACCCCGTCGGCTCGTCGGGCCACGGCGTGCCGCCGTCGGTGAGGACGACCACGATCTGCGGCTTGTCCGGCGACCGCAGCGCCGCCGCGATCCCGACCCGCATGTCGGTGCCGCCACCACCGCCGAGCTCGACCTGCTCCGTCTTCACCACCCGCGTCACCGCGTGCACGTCGGCGTCGCACGCGACGACGGTGACCCGGTTGCCGCGGATGCCGACGGTCCGCAGCACGCCCGTCACCTCGCTCAGCGCCGCCGCCAGGTCGTCGGTGCCCATCGAGCCCGACGTGTCGACGACCACCGCGACCCGCGGCAGCGGCCGGCGCAGGCTCGGCAGCACCACCCCGCGCATCGCCCCGGTCCGCCGCCCCGGCCGCGCGTACGTGTAGTCGACGGCGCCGCTCGCCCACGCCACCGCCTGCCGCAGCGCCCCGGTCAGCAGCCGCCGCCAGTCGACGACCGGCTCGGCGATCTCGTCCGCCCACCGCTGCCAGCCCCCGGGCACGGTGCCACGCGACCGCACGTGCGCCCGGATCGCGTCGGCGGTCTGCCGGCGGATCGCCACCGCCTCCACGTCCCGCACGCCGGGCCCCGCGGCGTCACCGACCTCACCCGCGACCGGGATGCCGTGCGCGCCCGACCCGCATTGCACGTCGTGCGAGTGCGTGTGCGGTATCCCGGCCAGGTACTCCTCGAACAGCCGCCCCTCCGGCAGCCCGAACGTCGCCGGCTCCACCCGCGACGCCGGCAGCACCAGCTTGTCCGCGACCAGGTCGTCGTTGATCTCGCAGTCCTGCGCGAGGTTGACCCGCAGGTGGTCGCCGCGGTCGCCCGCAGGCAGCCGGTCCGCCCGCCCGTGATGGTCCCGCAGCAGGTGCGCCACCTCGTGCACCCACACCCCGGCGAGCTCCTCGACACCGTGCCCGTCCACGAACTCCGGCGACACGTACAACCGCCACCGCCGGTCGACCCCCATGGTCGCCAGGTGCCGGCTCGGCACGACCGACAACGCGTACAACGCCGTCGCCAGATACGGCCGCAGCATCGCCGCCTTGTACCGCGCCGCGAGCAGCTTCGTCCGATCCAACGCCTGCGCCGCCCCGACCGACGGCCCAGCAGGAACGGACGGTGCCGCCTGCGGCGTTGCGGGCGCGGACGGTGGTGGCTGTGTCGCCGCGGGCAGGGGCGTCTGGGCGGGTGCGGATGGCACAGGTTGCGCGTGTGTAGGGGAGCTGGATGCCGGTGGCGCCGGGTCAGGGTGTCCCGGCTCGACCACCGCGGTGCATGGAGGACCGACCGCATCCGCTGGAGGTGGGGGACCGGCCGCGCCCGATGGGAGCGGTGGGTCCACCGCGCCCTCTGGGGGTGGGGTGGTCATCGGAGGGCGCCGGAGAGGCTCAGGATGTCGATGAAGGCGTCGATCGTGGCGGGCACGGGCCAGGCGGGTTTGCGCATGGCGGCGAGGTCGGCGGCGGCGCGGGCGGCGACGTCTGGGACGCCGGCCTCGACGGCCTTGCTCAGGACGGTCCAGCCGGCTTCCCAGCGCTCGCGGGTGGTGTTGCTCTGGACGGCGGAGACGACGGCGGTGAGGAAGGCGAGCTGGCGGTCGCCGCGGGCGGGGAGCTGGAAGGCGTCGGGGTTGGCGAGCACGCGGTTGGGGTCGGGGAGGTCGAGCTCGTCGAGGTAGTTGACCAGCTCGAGGCCGGCGCCGTCGCCGATGGCGCCGACGAGGGCGGTGGACAGGGCGGCGCGGGTGGCGTCGCTGGCCATGCCGAACGTGAGCAGGCGCAGCGCCATCTCCCAGGTGCGCGGGGACGGCCAGGCGCCGCCGCGGGCCTCGGCGTCGGCGGGCAGGTGGTGGGCGAGGCCGGGGCGGGCGGTGAGGAACCCGGACAGCGTGCCGCGGGCCCTGGCGAGCGCCGACGCGCCCTTGCGCGGGTCGACGCGGGGGATGTCGGCGGTGGGCCAGGTGCCGGCGAGGCCGCGGGCGACGACCGCGGGGTCGTGGGTCCAGTGCAGGTGGACGAACCGGTTGGCCAGGGGTGGGCTGAGGTGCCAGCCGTCGGCGGCGCTCGACGGTGGGTTGGCGGCGGCGACGACGCGGACCGCGGGCGGGAGCTCGAGGCTGCCGACGCGCCGCTCCAGGACGACGCGCAGCAGCGCGGCCTGCACGGCGGGCGGGGCGGAGGACAGCTCGTCGAAGAAGACCAGACCATAGCCGCGCTTGGCGAGCCGGACGGCCCAGTCGGGCGGGGCCATCGGCACGCCCTGCGTGGCGGGGTCGTCGCCGACGACGGGCAGGCCCGCGAAGTCGGACGGCTCGTGGATGCTGGCGATGACCGTCTCCATCGGCACGTCGAGCCGGTCGGCGAGCTGTTGCAGCGCCGAGGACTTGCCGATGCCGGGCTCGCCCCAGAGCAGGACCGGAAGGTTGGCGGAGACGGCCAGCGCCAGGGCCTCGAGCTGGGTGTTGTCGCGCCGCTCCACGCGGGTCGAGCGCGTCGCGGCGAGCAGCTCGTCGGCGGCGGCGAGCAGGGTCAGCGCCGTTGGTTCTGCGGTCATGCGCGACACGGTATCCGCCGGGTACGACAATTCCGCGACCCATTTACCCCATGAACGCACGACCCATTTACCCCATGAACGCACGACCCAGTTACCTCAGGAACGCACGACCAAAAACCCAGGAACCGAGCGACCCAATCACCCCAGGAACGACAGCTCGTCGAGCCGCCCCGAGGCCCGCGCCAGATCGGCCCACCCGAGACCGGCGAACGTGACGGCGTGCACGTCGGCGCCCATCGTCACCAGCGCCCGGACCGTCCCGGCGGGCCCGCCGTGCCCGACCGCGAACAGCAGCGGCGTCATGCCCGCCGCGTCCCGGGCCTCCAGGTCGAGCCCGGCGGCGAGGAGGTCGAGGAGCAGCGTCTCGGCGTCCGGAACCCACGCGAGCAGGTGCAGCATCGTCCGCCGGTTGCCGTCGCGGAAGTACGGGTCGCCGCCCGCCGCCAGCCACGCCGACAGGGCCGGTGCGTCGCCGTGACGCGCCAGTCGTACCAACGCCGCATGACGCAACCGGAGCTGCTTCGGCAGCGCCGCCAGGGGGTCGTGCCAGCCCGCGTCCGCGGGGTCGGTGAGCCGCCAGGCGCCGTCGCGGCGGACCCGGACGGGGCCCGTGTCCGGCACCGGCGACGGCGGCATGCACCGCAGCCCGGGGAAGAGGGCCGCGCCGACCAGCGGGTGCAGCGCGCTCGCCGGCAGCATCCCGAGGCGGACGAGGTCGGCGTCGACGGGGCGTTCGACGAGCGGCGCCGGCAGCCGCAGCCCTGCCGCCTCGGCTGAGCCGCTGACCGTCGTGTCGCGGATCAGGGTGGTGTACGCCCCGTCGACGTGGTCGATGAGCGCCTCCGAGGCCCCGGCCGACCGGATCGCGGCGGGCAGGCCGGTCAGGTCGAGCCGCCACGTCCTGCGGGCCGGCCCCCGCGACGGCGTGCGGACCGACGCGCGCAGGTCGGCCCGGCGCTGCAGGAGCGGCTGGAGGTCGAAGCCGGCGAGCCGCCACGCCCCGATCCAGTCCCCGGCGTCCTGCAGCGTGATGACGTGCTCGGCGAGCCCCCAGCGCTCCGCCGGCAGCCGGTTCCCCGCGCCGTCGAGGAACGGCACCGGCCTGCCGCCGCCGAGGGTGCCGGTGCACCGGCCGTCCCACAGCGCCCGGCTGTACATCAGCGAACTGCGCGACGAGCCGGCCGGGACCGCGCCGTAGCGCAGCGACAGCCGCTCGGGCTCGCGCCGCGACACGATCAGCGCGCGGGCGCCGTAACCGTTCAGGACGGTGTCGGGGCGCGCCGGGTCGAGGTGCCAGCGCAGCAGGTCCGGCACGACGTGCCGCAGGTCGTCCTCGACCCGCGCCGCGACGTCCCGGCTGTCGCCGCGCCCGATCCCCGCCAGGTCGAGGTCGATGTCGACCCGGGCCGCCGCGCACGCACCCCGCCAGTCGCCGGCGTCCCGGCGCTCGGCCACCGCCTCGATCATCCACGCGGGCACCCCGACCCGCCGCGTCCACCGCGCGGCCGCCAGCTCACGCCGCCACATCGGACACCGCCCCCACCAGGGCCCGCGTCATGTGCAGCCCAGCTCCTCCAGGGCCCGGATCGCCGCGGGTGTGCCGCCGAGGTCGAGGGCGTGCCGGAGCGGGGTGAGGCCGGTCTTGTCGCGGGCGTGCGGGTCGAGGCCCGCGTGCCGCAGCCGTGCGACGACCGGTGCGGGGTCCGGCAGCCACGCGAGCAGGTGCAGCAGCGTGCGGCCGTGGTGGTCGCGCAGGTGCGGGTCGAGCCCGGCGTCGAGCCACGCGGCGATCGCCGGCCCGTCGCCGTTGACGGCGTGCAGCACGATGTCGCGGCGGCGCAGGCGCAGCGCCTTCGGCGTCCACGCGTCGGGGTCGCGCCAGCCGGCCCGGGCGGCGAAGCACCCGCGCAGCGGCGCCCCGCCGAGCGCCCGCAGCGCCAGCTCCCGCCGGGTCTCCTCGGGGGTGTGCTCGTGCCCGCCGAGGATGTGCCACTCACCCTGGCACCGCACCCGGACCGGCGCCATGTCGGGGACCGTCTCGGGCGGCCCGTCGAAGAGCCCGGCGAGGCCGGGGAAGAGCGCGTCGCCGACGAGCGGGTGGAGGTGTTCCAGCGGCAGGATCCCGTGGCGTACGAGGTCGAAGTCCACCGCCCGTTCCGCGCGCACGACCGGCACCATCGGTGGCAGGGGCGACGAGGTGCCGTACCAGACCCGCAGGTCGGCGTCGACGGTCAGCGAGGTGTCCGGGGAGAGCCCGAGCGGGACGCCGGCCCGGGGCCGTCCCCCGGCGAAGACGGCGGCGACGGCGGTCCGCAGCCCGGTGAGGTCGTGCCGGCGGTCGCGCAGCGCCCTGCCGACCCAGTACCCCTTGCCGGTCGTCGCGAGCAGCGGCCCGACGTCGAACCCGGCGAGCGTCCAGGCGGCGGCCCAGTCGCCGGCGTCCTGCAGGGCGATGATCCGCTCCGGGCCGCCCCACGCCGCCTCCGGCAGCCGGTCGCCGGACGCGGTGAGGAACGGCAGGTGCCCGTCGTAGCCGCCGCACCGGTCGAGGAGCTCACCGGTGCGCCGGCTGTCCCACCGCTCGCGGGCCCCGTCGAACGCGAACCGCTGGTCGCCGTCCAGGCCGGCGAACTCGAGCTCGAGCCGCTGGCTGGGGGTGCCGGGGTGCCGCCACCGGACCCGCAGCGCGTGCCGCCCGTGCACCGCGAGGGTCACCGGGCTGGCCCCCATTCCAGGCGCCGGCGCCTGGAACAGGTGCCAGCGCAGCAGGTCCGGCGCGAGGTGCAGCAGGTCGTCCTCGACCGCGGCGGCGACCGCGGCGCCGTGGTCGCGCCCGATCCGGGCCAGGTCGAGGCCGGCGTCGACGCCGGCCGCGTCGCACGCGCCGCGCCAGTCCCCGGCGAGCCGGCACCGCGTCGCCCGCTCGATCATCCAGCGGGGCACCGCGAACCGCCGCGCCGTGCGCAGCGTCCTCACCCCGACTGCAGCAGGGTTTTCAGTTCGGGGCGGCCGAACCGGTCCAGGGTGTCGGCGACGGAGACGCCGTTGTCGTCCTCGCCGTCCGGGTCGGCCCCGGCGGCGAGCAGGGCGCGGACGAGCTCGGCGGATCCGGTGTCGTACACGGCGGTCTGCAGCGGCGTCATGCCCCGCCGGTCCCGGGCGTGGACGTCGAGCCCGAGGCCGATCAGCCGGTCGAACAGGGTCAGGTCGTCCGGCGCCGCCATCAGGCCGCTGATGTGGTGCAGCAGCGTCCGGCCGTGCGGGTCGCGGGCGTGCGGGTCGACGCCCGCGTCGAGCAGCTCCACGACGCCGGGCAGGTCGCCCTGCTGGGCCCGCAGCATGAGGTCGCGGCGCAGCTCGTGCAGGGCGCGGGGGAGCTTCGCGTGGGGTTCGCGCCAGTTCCGTTCGGCGGCGATGCAGCCGTGCACCTCGCCGCCGAGCGCGAGGAGGGCCTGCTCGCGGCGGCGCTCCTCGTCGGAGTGGGGGATCTCGAAGCGGCCGCCGGCCATCCGTACGTGATGCCACGCGCCGTCACGGCAGCGCAGCCGCGCCTCGGGCACCGCCGTCGCGCCCACCCGCGGCGAAGGGGCCACGGCCTCGGGGAAGAACGCGGCGTGCACGAGCGGGTGCAGCCACGACGCGGGGATCGTGCCGGTGCGGACGAGCTCGGCGTCGATGGGCCGCTCGTACGGTCGGGTGTCCAGGTGCCAGTCGGCGTCGCGGTCCCGGTAGCCGGTGCCCACCCACTCGCCGGTGAGCCGCTGGTCGGTGAAGCCGGTCAGCTTCAGCACGTAGTTCCAGCCGAAGACGATCCCGACGGCGTCGGTGCCGCGGGCGCGGGCGGCGTCGAGGACGGCGAGGTGCTCGCCGAGGAACCCGCGCCACAGCCGCCGCAGGATCCGCGTGTTCCAGTGGCTGCCGTCGTCCGGCAGCTCGGGCACGTCGGCGCCGGCGGCCTGCCACGCCTCCCGGAACCGCCCGGCGTCGTGCAGCGCCAGGACCCGCTCCGTGGCACCCCACGCCGCCTCCGGCAGGGGGCGGCCGGCCGGGTCGTGGAACGGCAGGTGCGTCCAGCCGCAGCCCTCGAGGAGCCGGCCGGACTCGCGGGCGTCCCAGAGGTGCCGGCGGGTCCGGTAGTCGTGCAGCGCGTGGAACGGCCGCGGGCCGTCGTCCCACTCCCAGTCGTCCCAGTCGTCGCTGTCGAGCGGCTCGTCGGTGGCGAACAGCCGCAGCCGCTGCGAGCCGAACCCGAGGCGGGTGCCGCCGACGTACAGCGCCGGCCCGTCGCCGGCCAGGTGCACGACCTGCCGGGCGTCCAGGTGGGTGTCGCCGCGGGCCGGTTTGCGCGGCAGGTGCCAGCGCAGCAGGTCCGGGGCGAAGTGGGCGAGGTCGTCCTCGAACAGCTTCGCCTGGCCCTCGTCGAGCTCGACGTCGACGTTGGCGGCGGCGCACGCGGCCCGCCAGTCGCCGGCGAGCCGGGCCTGGGTCGCCGCCCGGATCATCGACGGGGGCGTCGCCCAGCGCCGGATCCGCCGCCAGTTGCCGGCGCCCGCTCGGGTCAGGGTCGTCACCGGTACACGCTCACGATCTCGCTGCCCGGCTGGCTGTCGGCGGCCGGGAGCAGCGCGCTGATGGCCCGCTTCACGCGGCGCGGGACGTCCGGGCCGAGCGCGAGGCGGGTCAGGGCGGTCTGGGGGAGCGCCGCGAGGAGCGCCTTCGCGCCGCGGCCGCCGACGCCGGTGTGGCGCAGGTCGAGGCGGCGCAGCCGGGTGCCGGGCAGCGCGGCGGCGAGGAGCGCGGCACCGTCGTCGCCGACCAGGTTGTCGGTGGCGCCGAGCACCCGCAGCGACTGGGGCCGGCTCAGGTCCAGGCTGTCCAGCAGGTGCAGCCGCGGCGCGAGCGCGGCGACGGTGCCCGTGGTGAGCCCGTTGCCGCCCAGGCCCAGCGTCATGTGGCCGCCGTGCATCGCCTCGACGACCGGCAGGACGCCGTCGTCGCCCAGCCGGTTCGCGGCCAGGAACAGGCCGCGGACCCCGGCGTCGCGCAGCAGCCGCCGCAGGAGCGGACCCGCCGACGGGCCGAGGCCGTTGCCGCCGAGGAACACCCGGGTCACCGGGGCGGGCCGGGCGGCGAGCGCGTCGACGAGCACCGCCAGGCCCGCGGTCGTCAGGCCGGTGTTGACGAGGTCGACGGTGTCGATGGTCGTGTTGCGGCGCAGCGTCTCCGCGAGCGCGGCGACCCCCTCGTCGCCGAGCGGGTTGCGCTTGAGCCACAGCGCCCGCACCCGGTCGTCGGCGGCGAGCCGCTCGAACAACGGTGCGGCGCCGGCCGCGTCGATCGCGTTGCAGCCGAGGTACAGCGTCTCGACCCGGTGCCCTTCCGGCAGGCCCTCGGCGAGGGCGGCGGTCCCCGGTGCGCCGAGCCCGTTGGTGCCCAGCAGCAGGTGCACGGCGTGCGGGGAGCCGACGACCCGGTCGAGGACCTGGGTGACGCCGGCCGCGCCGAGCCCCTGCTTGCACAGGTCGACCCGGCCGTCGGGCTGCAGCGTGCCGAGCGGGAAGCGCTCGGTCTCCCGGACCGGCTCGGGGTCGCGCAGCCTTTGGAGGAGGGGAGACAGGTCGGCGAGGTCGGCCTGCGGCACCGCCGGCACCGTCAGCACCGGGCACGCGATCTCTGGGGTGTCTACCACTGCACCACCTGGTAGTCCTTGAGGAAGACGCCGGAGATCCGGTCACCGTGCACGCCGCGGACGATCGGGTCGTACACCCTGGCGGCGCCGTCGACGACGTCCAGCGGCACCCGGAAGCCGGCCTCGTGAAAGGCCTCCTTGGTGCCCTGCGGCCGCTCGTCGGTGACCCAGCCGGTGTCGACGCTGGTGACGTGGATGCCGTCGCGGGCGTAGTCCTCGGCGATCGTGCGGGTCAGCATGTTGAGGCCGGCCTTGGCCATGTTGGTGTGCGGGTGCCGGCTGGTCTTGTTGCGGCGGCTGAAGCTGCCCTCCATCGCCGAGACGTTCACGACGTACCGGTCGGGGTGCGGTGAGGCGAGCATCAGCGGGCGCAGCCGGGCGGTGAGCAGGAACGGCACGAACGCGTTGACGACCTGCACCTCCATCCACTCCCGCGGGGTGACCTCGTGCAGGTGCAGCACCCAGCTGTTGACGGGGCGCAGGTCGAGCTGCTCACCGGTCTCATCCACCATGCCGGGTGGAAAGAAGTCCACTGTGGACCTGATGGCGGGGACCCGCTCCGGGGTGCCCGGTCCGAGCGCCGCCGTCTCCGCGGCCCGCAGGGCACGGTAGTACTCGGCCGGCCGGGAGATGGTCTGGGCCGCGTTGTTGACGAGGATGTCGAGGTGGCCCCACTGCTCGGTGACCGCGTCGACGAGGCCCACGACGGCGGGCAGGTCGAGGAAGTCGACGCCGTGCACCCGCAGCCGGCCGCGCCAGTCGGCGAAGTCGCTCTCCGCGGCGAACCGGCGGGCGGCGTCGTGCGGGAAGCGCGTGGTGACGATGACGTCGGCGCCGTCGCGCAGCAGCTTCAGCGCCGTCTGGTAGCCGATCTTGATCCGCCCGCCGGTGACGATCGCGCGCCGGCCGCGCAGGTCGCAGCGGGCCGTGCGGCGGGCCGTGTTGCCGGTCGAGCAGGGCCGGCACATCAGCGGGTACGCCCGGTTGACCGTGCGGTAGTGCCGCTTGCACACGTAGCACCGCCGGGCCCGCAGCAGTTCCTCGTCCTGCTCCGTGGCCCTGGTCAGCACCTGCAGGTCGTGGGCGGCGCTTTCCGCCTTGCGTGCGCTCTTCTGGTGTTTTTTGCGGCTCTTGTACGAGCTGACGACCGCCTCACGGACCGCCTGTGCCGACGGGTCGTCGTCGTCCGCGCCGTTGAGCGCGGCGAGCACACGCAGGCACGCCGCGACGTCGGAGGGGTCCAGACGAGGCACCGGCAGAGCCTAGCCCCTGTCCGCAAGGAAGCGTGTGGGTGGACCGGCCGGAATCGAACCGGCGTCCTCCGCTCTGGCAAAGCGGTGCGTCGACCTCTGCGCTACGGCCCACCGGGGACAAGCATAGAGGGGCAGGGCCGGTCGGAATCGAACCGACGTCCTCCAGCGTGCTGTGCGGGCGCGACGACCTCTGCGCTACGACCCTGCCGGCGGGTAGCTTAGTACCCTCGTGCGCGGTTGGTAGAGCTGGTGCAGCACGAAGGTGTTGCCGTCGGGGTCGGAGAAGCTCGTGACCCGCGAGAACGGCCCTTCCTCGATCGGTCCGTCGAAGATGATGCCCCGCTCGGACAGCTCCTCGTAGGTCTTCTCGATGTCGTCGGTGTCCAGCACGATGCCGCGCAGCGAGCCCGGGGGCATGGTCTCGAACCAGGTGACGAGCGTGAACGCGGTCTGGCCGTGCTTCGGGGCCACCTCGACCCACCGGCGGTCGCCGGAGTCGTTGTCGCTCACCAGCTCCCAGTCCAGCGCGTTGACGTAGAAGTCGCGTGCCCGGTCCTGGTCGCTCACCGGGATGGACACGATCTGCACGTGATCGATCGGCATGCCTTGCAGGGTACCGCCGGAAGTGTCCGTCTCGTGGCGAATTGCCCCTCCTAGAGCAGCACCCATTCCGTGTGGACGGGCGCACCGTCGGCCGGCTCGCACCGCAGTCGTACAGACGCCGCAACGACACCCTGGAAGCGGAAACGCCCCTCGTCGTCGACGTCGGTTTCGTGGCTGCCCGTCGGGGACTCCAGGACGATCCTGGCCGGCACCGCGGGGGACACCGTGCCGACCACCTCGACGGCGCCCGCGCGGGTCGTCGCCTGCACGTCGATCGTCAGCGAACCGCCGAAGAACGACAGCAGCCGCGGCGAGCCGCCACCACGGACCGCGACGAGCCGCTCCCGGGCCGAGTCGGCGGTCAGCTCGGCCAGGGCCGCGTCGGGGTCACGCCAGCCGATGCTGGCCCGGGCCGCCGCGAGCACGTCGTCGGGCACCGGGTCGTGACGGCCCGCGATGTCGCGCAATGCCCTGAGCACCTCTTCCTCCCCGATCATCGGGTCGGCCCTGCCTGTGACTGTGACTGTGTCTGCGTCTGTGCCTGCGTCTGTGCCTTTGGTGTGGTCCGTCGTGGCCTCATGTCGTCGTCGAGCCCAATCTGCGTCGCAGCGTGCCGAGGCAGCGCTGCCGGGTCGGTCCGATGCTGCCGACCGGCACGTCGAGGGCGGCCGACACCTCGGCGTAGCTCGGCGGCGGGTCCGCGATGAGCACCCGCAACAACTGCTGGCAGGGGCCGGACAGTGAACGGAACTCGTGCCACAGCGCCTTGTCCCGCTCGTCGCGCAGCACCCCCGCGTCGAGCTCCTCGTCCTCGCCGGCGAGCGCGCCGCCGAGGATCCCGATGAAGTCGGTGGCCGAGCCGGCCGGCACGTCCCGCCCGCCGCGGCGCAGCAGCGCGAGCGCCTCCCGCCGGGCGGTGGTGGCCAGCCATGAGCCGAGCCGGTCCGCGTCACGGACGTCGGCGATGTGCTCGACCAGCCGTAACCAGGTCGCCTGGCTGACGTCGGCGGCGTCGGAACGGCCGAGCTGGAAGCTGCGCGCGACCGACCAGACAAGGTTGGCATATCTGTCCACGATGGACTCCCAGGCCTTCTGGTCGCCGGTGGCGGCCGCCCTCAGGAGCTCGGCGTTTTCAGGCTCAGCCATGGTCTCGAAGGCTATCATCGCGACCTGCCGGTGACGGGGTGCGGCGACCTGTGTGCCGCACCCCGTCACCCCCCTCCCCCTGGTAATGCTCCCGGTGTGGCATCGCTGCCCCCTGCCGTGGCGCATACGATCACGCCAGCCCCGCGTAGCGGCCATACCGGCGGGACGCGCCGGCGATGACCGCCTCCGCCGCCAGCCGGGCCGAGCCGGCACCGGGCAACGCGTCGGCGATCGCCGCCGCGACGAACGGCGCGGCGAACGAGGTCCCGCTCCACCGCGCCCAGCCGTCGCCGAAGTCCTCGTGGTGCACGAACGTGCTGGTGACGTCGGCGCCCGGCGCCACGAGCGTGATCCACGTGCCGGTGTTGCTCCAGTCGCTGATCCGCCGGCCGTCGTGCGCCGCGACCGCGACCACCCGCCGCCGCCACGACGCGCTGGTCCCCGCATACGCCGCCGGCCAGAACGGCCGGTCGTGCTGCCCGTCGTTGCCTGCCGCGGCGACCACCACCCGGTCGCCGCTGCCCAGCAACTCCGTCAGCGCCGCCGTCAGCAGGACCGGCGGCCGGTCGTCGAGCGTGTAACCGCCCAGTGACAGGTTGATGAGCTGATGGTCGTACGCCTGCCGGAGCCCCGCGATCAGGTCGGTCTCCCGGCACACCCCGTGCGTGTCGACGATCCTCACCACCCGTGGCCGGACGTGTGCGGAACTGGCGATCAGCACCCCGGCGACGAAGTTGGCATGCCCGACGTCACCGTCGCGCACCTCCTCGTCGCCCTGGATGCCGGACTCGTAGTCGTCGGTGACATACCGGTCCTTGGGCAGCGGGCTGTTGAGCCACACCCCGGTGTCCAGCACCAGCACCTCGACCTCCGGCACCGCACGGTCACGCACCGTGAGGTGCCCCGGCGCCGCCGGCCGCGGCGGTCCATACGGCCCCGCGTGCTCGAACGGCGTCGACACGAACACGTGATTCGGCCCGGCGGCCACCCTGGTGTCACCGGCCGCCTCGGCCTGGACCCGCACCCGCCTCGCGGCACGCGCGACGTCCAGGCCAGGCAACCGCACCCGCCGGAACCCCTCCGGGACATCCCCCTCCTCCACGATGTCCCGGACGGTGAACCCCTGCTCCATGAACGCCTGACGAGCGGTGGCGAAGTGGTCGTCGAGCACCAGGAGCTCGTCCGCGACGAACCGCACCGGAGTGCCGTCCGCCCGGTCCTCGCGACGCACCCACCCCAGCCCGGCGAGCCTGCGGGCGCGTCGCGACCGCCACTGCTCCGAACGGGCGTCCGCTGGTGCCATGGGCTCTCCTCCTCACGTGGTCTGGAAACTAGAGGGAGGAAGTCAGCTTCCTGATACAAGAATCCCCGGCTGTTTTCTGTCGTACGTGGGCGGCATGATGATGGCCGTGGCGAGCAATGACCAGCAGACCGTGACCCGCGAGCTCACCGTCCTCGAAGTGACCGTCACCGGCCCCGCCGGTGAGGCGCGCTCACTGGTGCGGCCCGACGACACCGTGACCATCGGCCGCGACGCGGCCAACGACCTGGTCGTCGAGGGCACCCTGATCTCCCGCCGGCACGCCGAGGTGATCTGGAACGATGACGGTTGGTTCCTGCGCGACCTCGGCAGCCGCAATGGGACGTATGTCGACGGGGAGAAGGCCGCCTTCGTCGCCGCCGTCGACGGGGGAGCGGTGCACCTCGGCGCCGCCGACGGTCCCAAGGTCGCGTTCAAGGTCGTCACGATCACCGAGCCGGTCCCCGCGGCCCAGCCGCCGGCGCAGCGGGAGGCCGCCCTGCACGACGCGGCGGCGCTGATCCGCCTCGGCCGCGGCCCTGACAACGACATCGTCCTCACCGACCTGCGCACCTCGCGCAACCATGCCGAGCTGCGCCGCACCCCGACCGGCTATGAGGTCGTCGACCTCGGCAGTCGCAACGGCACGTTCCACAACGGCAAGCAGGTCGCCCGCCAGGCGATGCAGCCCGGCGACATGATCTCCATCGGCCGGCACGAGTTCATCTTCGACGGGATGCGCCTGCACGAGTTCGAGGACGCCGGCCCGTCCTCCCTCATCGCCGACGACCTCACCGTGCGCATCAAGGACGCGATCCTGCTCGACGACGTCAGCTTCGCCCTGGCGGAGGGCAGCCTGCTCGGCGTCATCGGCCCCTCCGGCTGCGGCAAGTCGACCCTCATCAAGGCCGTCGCCGGGCTGCGGCCCGCCACCCAGGGCACGGTCCGATATGACGGCCGCGACCTTTACGCCGACTATGCCGAGCTGCGCTACCGCATCGGCATGGTCCCGCAGGACGACGTCCTGCACCGCCAGCTCACCGTCCGCCGCGCCCTGCGCTTCGCCGCCGCGCTGCGCTTCGCCGACGACGTGCCGCGCGAGGAGCGCCGCGGCCGCGTCGCCGAGGTGCTGCGCACCCTCAACCTCACCGAGCGCGCCAAGATGCGCATCGACAAGCTCTCCGGCGGCCAGCGCAAGCGCGTCTCGGTCGCGTTGGAGCTGCTGACCGAGCCGTCGCTGCTGTTCCTCGACGAGCCGACGTCGGGCCTCGACCCGGCGCTCGACAAGGAGGTCATGGAGGAGCTCCGCGACCTCGCCGACAAGGGCCGCACCGTGGCCGTCGTGACCCACAACGTCATGCACCTCGACCTGTGCGACCGCGTCCTCGTCCTGACCGTCGGCGGCCGCATGGGCTATTTCGGCCCGCCCGGCGAGCTGCTCTCCTTCTTCGGCGCCGAGGACTACGCCGAGGTGTTCCGCGAGGTCACGACCAACGCCGACCACTGGATGCGGACGTATCGCAGCTCGGAGCTCTACACGAACTACGTGACGGCCCAGATCGCCGAGGCGCCGCTGCCGAAGCCCGCCGCGGTCGAGCGCGTGACCGTCCCGAAGCCCCGCGACCCGGCTCCGTCCGAGACCGGTGTGGACTCGCAGACCGCGGAACAGACCATGCCGCAGCGGCCGGCGTCCCCTGCCCCTGCCCCCGTCGCTGCTCCTGGCCCCGCTGCATCCGCCGCGCCTGGTTCGCCGTCTGGTTCGCCGTCTGGTTCGCCGTCTGGTTCGTCGTCTGGGAAGCCGGCGCGGGCGGTCGGGCGGGCGCGGGTCAAGCTCGGCGGTGCGTCACTGCGCAGCAGAGCCCTGCACCCGGCGGCCCCGGTCCGGCAGTTCCTCACCCTGTGCCTGCGCATGTTCTGGGTCATCGGCGCCGACCGCGGCCTTGCCCTGTTCACCCTGGGTCTGCCGCTCGCCCTGGCCCTGCTGACCCGCACCGTCCCCGGTGACAACGGTCTCGCCCCGGGCACGGGCAGAATCAGCCTCGAGGCCCAGCGTCTCCTGGTGGTGCTGGCCGTCGGCGCCGCCTTCCTGGGCACCGCCGCCGCGATCCGCGAGATCGTCAACGAGGCCACCATCTACAAGCGCGAACGCGCCGTCGGCCTCTCCGCCGGCGCCTACCTCGCCTCGAAGGTCTTCGTCTTCTCCATCATCATCGTCGGCCAGACGGCCCTCTTCACCTGGCTGGCCCTCCTCGGCAAGAACCCGCCCAAGGCCCCCCTGATCTTCCCCGAGCACTGGCTCCTGGAGATCAGCATCCCCGTCGCCCTGGTGGCCCTCGCCTCCATGGCGTTCGGCCTGCTCGTCAGCGCCCTCGCCAAGACCACCGAGCAGACCACCCCCGTCCTCGTCGTGGTCGTGATGGCCCAGCTCGTCCTCTCCGGCGGCCTCTTCGAGCTCGAAGGCCAGACCGTCCTCCAGCAGATCGCCTGGCTCTTCCCCACCCGCTGGGGCCTGGCCGCCGGCGCCTCCACCGTCGACCTCACGTCGATGATCCCCTTCAACGACACCCTCTGGGCCCACAACACCGGCGCCTGGTGGCGCTCGGTCCTGATCCTCCTGCTCCACATCACCGCTCTGATCGCCCTGGCCCGCCTGGCCCTCCGCCGCCTGGAACCCGGCCGCCAGTAACCCCCAACCCAAGACCCGCCGCCCGTCCCGTCCACTTCACTCGCCCCCGCGCCGCGACCCTCACCCAGCACCGCCTCACCAGCCCCGCCAACCACCGCATGGCGTGGCTGGGCGCGGCGGTGCTGGGTGCCGCGGGCCGCGTCACGTCGCCCGCCGCCCACGCTGTGGTCGGTGAGCTGCCTCCGGACGCAGCCGCCGTGCAACTCCGCCCAGGTGCGGCGCTGCTCAGCCGGCCGCCGCGTTGCTCAGCCGGCCGCGGTGCTCAGCCGGCCGCTGCGTCGCGCTGCTGGCCGCCGCGTGGCGTCGCCGGCTGCTGCGCGGCTCCGGTGTGCCGGGACTTGCTGGGTGCCGCGTCGCCTCGCCGACCACCGTTCGGCACCGGCGCTTGGGTGCGGCATGGCACTTTGGCCGGTCTGCCGCGTCGATGGCCGTTGCCCGCCAACCACCGTGTGACGTGGCCGGGGTGCGGAGGTGCTGGGTGCCGCAGGCCCACGGCACGTCGCCCGCCGCCCTCGCTGTGGTCGGTGAGCTGCCTCGGGACGCAGCCGCCATGTGACTCCGCCCAGGTGCGGCGTTGCTCAGCCGGCCGCCGTGTCGTGTCGCTGGTCGTTGCGTGGCTCCGGCTGGGCGTGGCGTTGGGCGCCGGGCCGCTTCGTCGGCCGCTGCGTGGCTCTGGCCTGGGCGTGGCATGGCTGGCCGTTGCGTGGCTCTTCGGCCGGCTGCCGTCAACCACCGCATGGCGTGGCTGGCGCGGCGGTGCTGGGTGCCGCGGGCCGCGTCACGTCGCCCGCCGCCCACGCTGTGGTCGGTGAGCTGCCTCCGGACGCAGCCGCCGTGCAACTCCGCCCAGGTGCGGCGCTGCTCAGCCGGCCGCCGCGTTGCTCAGCTGGCCGCCGCGTGGCGTCGCCGGCTGCTGCGCGGCTCCGGTGTGCCGGGACTTGCTGTGTGCCGCGTCGCTTCGTCGCCCACTGTTTGGCGCCGGCCGCTCGGGTGCGGCGCGTGGCTCTTTGGCCGGTCTGCCGCGTCGATGGCCGTTGCCTCGCCAACCATCGCGTGGCGTGGCTGGGGTGCGGCGGTGCGTGGCTCTTGGGTCGGCTACCGCGTCGATTGCCATTGGGTGGCATGGCTGGGTGTCGCGCCGCGTCGTCGGCGTTGCTTCGCCCAACGCGGCGTTGGCCGGACCGGCGCCCCGGACTTCGACCTGCGCGGTCCGTGTCGCTCCCCGCCGTGGGGCTGGCCGGGCGCGGTTTGGTCGCCGCGTGGTTCGCTTCGTGGGTGACGCTTCGGTGGGCGCGGTATGGGCTGGACCGGTGCCCGGCTTCGACCTGCGTCGCCCAGGTTCGGGTCGTGCCGCCCCAGCCGGACGGCGTGGGCAGGCGTATGACCTCCGTGGCGCCGACCCGGGCAGTGGCTCGGCGCAGGGTCGGCCAGGCGGTGCAGGGCACCCGCGTGGGTCGAGTCTGCGCGACTTCGATCCGATCCGTGCCGTCCTGCACTGAGCTGCCCTGTGCCCTGGCCGTGCTGCTCCGTGCTGGCTCGGCCTTTTGGTGAGCAGTGCGCTGTTTGGCCGGATTTTGCCCTCGCTGCGGGGATGTGGTCGATCGATGCGCCGGGCCTTGTGTTGGGGGAGTGAGGGTGGCCTGGGGCGGGGCTGTTTGTCGGGTCGTCCTGGGTGGTGGCGGTGGTCGCGGCGGCTGGTGGGGACGTAGATCGAAGGACGGATCTGGCTGTCATCGCGGCCGGAATCCTCCTTTGATCACCACGCTGGGCGGGGGCGTCGAGGTGAGTGGGGGCGGCAGTACGTTGGGGGTATGTCTGATGCGATTCGTGCCGAGACGGTGTACGTCGGTGACGAGAAGATCCAGGCCTACCAGGCCCGGCCGGTTGGGCCGGGGGCGTTTCCGGGGGTTGTGGTGATTCATCACCTGCCGGGGTGGGACGAGTCGACGAAGGAGATGGTGCGGCGGTTCGCGGTGAACGGGTACCTCGCGATCTGCCCCAACCTGTTCTGGCGGGAGGCGCCGGGGGCGTCGCCGGATGACGCTTCGGCGTTCGTGCGGGGGCAGGGCGGGATTCCGGACGAGCAGGTCATCCAGGACGTGCGGACCGCGGCGGATGCGTTGCGGGCGATGGACGGGCACAACGGCAAGGTCGGGGTGATCGGGCACTGCTCGGGTGGGCGGCAGGCGCTGCTGGTCGCGACGGCGATGCCGCTGGACGCGGCGGTGGACTGTTACGGGGCGTTCGCGTTGGAGCCGCCGGCGGCGTCGACGGGGCTGAAGATGACGTCGATCAAGGATCGGCTGCCTGATCTCGGGTGCCCGGTGCTCGGGCTGTTCGGCGTCGACGACAGGAACCCCGCACCGGCGGAGGTCGAGCGGCTCGCCGGGATCCTCGCCGAGCACGGCAAGCAGTTCGAGCGGCACAGCTACGAGGGGGCGGGGCACGGGTTCTTCTCGCCGGACCGGCCGGGGTACCGGCAGCAGGCGGCGGTCGACGGGTGGAAGCGGATCTTCGCGTTCTTCGACCGGCACCTCGGCGGCAAGCGGCTGGAGGCCTGAGCATGTGCACGTACGACACCGAGACCGTCGAGATCGAGGGCAGCGCGAAAGGGCCGGACGGCTGGTTCGGGGTGACGCGGGCGGCGGTGTACGTCGACCACCCGCACCACGCGCCGTTCGGGCACACGCTCAACATCGACTTCGCGGACCCGGCGCGGGGGCCGGCGGCGCGGGTCGCGGTCGAGTTGACCGAGGAGGCGGCCAGGGCGCTGGTGGCCGCGATCCAGGCCGCGCTCGACCATGCCCCGGCAGGTCTGGCCAGCCGGAGCGCTCCGGTGTAAGCATCGAGGGATGGGCGCCTATCGCGACACGTACGAGCGCAGCCTCACCGACCCCGACGGGTTCTGGCGGGATGCCGCCGCCGGGGTCGACTGGGACCGCATGCCGATGCGGGTGCTGGACGGCGACCGCCCGCCGTTCTACCGCTGGTTCCCCGACGCCGAGCTCAACACCTGCTACAACGCCGTCGATCGGCACGTCGCCGCCGGGCGCGCCGACGAGACGGCCCTCATCTACGACAGTCCTGTGACGGGCACCCTCCGCTCGTACACCTGGCGCGAACTCCGACACGAGGTCGCCAGGTGCGCGGGAGCGCTGGGCGAGCTGGGGGTCGAGAAGGGGGACCGGGTCGTCGTCTACATGGCGATGGTTCCGGAGGCGGTCATCACGATGCTCGCGTGCGCGCGGCTCGGCGCGGTGCACTCGGTCGTGTTCGGGGGGTTCGGGCCGAAGGAGCTCGCCGCCCGCATCGACGACGCCCGGCCGAAGGTGGTCGTCGCGACGTCGTGCGGGATCGAGGGCAGCCGCGTCGTGGAGTACAAGCCGCTGCTCGACGCCGCGCTCGCCGAGGCCACCCACCGGCCCGACCGCTGCGTCGTCCTCCAGCGGCCGCAGGCCCCCGGCGTGCTGCAGGACTGCGACCTGACCTGGGAGGACGCCCTCGACGGTGCGGCGGAGGCGGCGTGTGTACCGGTGGCCGCCACCGACCCGCTGTACATCCTGTACACGTCGGGCACGACGGGCCGGCCGAAGGGCATCGTGCGCGACAACGGCGGGCACGCCGTCGCGCTGACCTGGTCGATGGCCAACGTGTACGCCACGGGGCCCGGCGACGTGTTCTGGGCGGCGTCCGACGTGGGGTGGGTCGTCGGCCACTCGTACATCGTCTACGGCCCGCTGCTCGCCGGCGCCACGACCGTCCTGTACGAGGGCAAGCCCGTCGGCACCCCGGACGCGGGCGCGTTCTTCCGGGTCATCGAGCAGCACGGCGTGACGGCCCTGTTCACCGCGCCGACCGCGATCCGCGCGATCCGCAAGGAGGACCCGTCGGGCAGCTTCGCCGCCCGGTACAGGACGGACTCGCTCCGCACGCTGTTCCTGGCGGGGGAGCGGCTCGACCCGCAGACCTACGAGTGGGCCGGCGCCACCCTCGGCGTCCCCGTCGTCGACCACTGGTGGCAGACGGAGACAGGCTGGCCGGTCGCGGCGAACCTGCGTGGCCTGGAGCCGATGCCGACGAAGGCGGGCTCGCCGTCGGTGCCGGTGCCGGGCTTCGACGTGCGGGTCCTGCAGCCGGACGGCGCACCCGCCCCGGCCGGCGTCGACGGCGCGATCGTCATCGGCCTGCCGCTGCCGCCGGGCTGCCTGCCGACCCTGTGGCACGACGACGAGCGGTTCGTCGAGTCGTACCTGAGCGCGTTCCCCGACGTCTATCTGACCGGCGACGGCGGCCGGTTCGACGACGACGGCTACCTCTACGTCATGGGCCGCACCGACGACGTCATCAACGTCGCCGGGCACCGGCTGTCCACGGGCTCCATGGAGGAGGTGCTGGCCGCCCACCCGGCCGTCGCCGAATGCGCGGTCATCGGCGTCGACGACGAGCTCAAGGGGCAGGTGCCGCGCGGGTTCGTGGTGCTGAAGGCGGGCATCGATACCGAGCACGAGGTCATCGAGCAGGAGCTGGTCGCGTCGGTACGCCGGCGCATCGGCGCGGTCGCCTCCCTGCGCCGCGTGCAGGTCGTGCCGGCGCTGCCGAAGACCCGCTCCGGCAAGATCCTGCGCAAGACGATGCGCGGCATCGCCGCCGGCGCCGACCCGGCGGTCCCGTCCACGATCGAGGACCCGTCGGTCCTGGACACCCTGCGCCCGATCCTGCGCCCCGAATGAGCGTCCCGTTGTGCTCCGGCTCACCGGGCACTCTGCTTCCGCGTGCTTCCGGCTCTGCCAGGCACTCCGCGCCCGCGCACTGCCGGCCTTCTCAGGTGCTCCAAGCCCACGCGATTCCGGCTTGCCAGGCGCTGTACTCCCGCGGGCTTCCGCGGATTTCCGGTTTATCAGGCGCTGCGCGCCCGCTAAACCGGAAATATCAGCATTTGGCACTCATCGAGCACGCTGACAGCGAACACGCTCACAGCGAACCAGGGCTCCCTTCCCGGGGTGCGATCACTACGGTCGAGGAAAGCCCCGGGAAAGGACGCCGCTCATGGCAGACACGCAGATCCCCTTCGACAGCGCGGTGTTCGACCGGCTGCTCGCCAAGCGCATCATCGTCCTCGGCACCGAGGTCAACGACGAGAGCGCCAACCGCATCTGCGGCCAGCTGATCCTCCTCGCCGCCGAGGACAACGAGAAGGACATCAGCTTCTGGATCAACTCCCCGGGCGGCGTCATCAGCGCCGGCCTGGCCATCTACGACACCATGCGCTTCGTCCCCAACGACGTCTCCACCGTCGTGATGGGCATGGCCGCCTCGATGGGGCAGTTCCTGCTCAGCGCCGGCACCCCCGGCAAGCGCTACGCTCTGCCCCACTCCCGCGTGATGATGCACCAGCCCTCCGGCGGCATCGGCGGCACCGCCTCCGACATCGCCATCCAGGCCGAGCAGATGCTCTTTACGAAGAAGACCATGCAGCGCCTGATCGCCGAGCACACGGGCCAGACGTATGAGCAGATCGAGGCCGATTCCGACCGCGACCGCTGGTTCACCGCCCAGGAGGCCGTCGACTACGGCTTCGTGGACAAGGTCGTCGCGGGAGCGGAGCAGCTCGCGGTGAGCTGACCCGCCAGCCGTCGCCGCCTCGGCCCACGCCGACCCGCCCCTGCAGAGGCAAGGTCGCGCAACGGGCCGAGGCAGCGCGGACCGGTCCACCACCCAGCCGCGCCGGCACGGGACCGCCCGCCGGTTCGGCTCGGGTGTGGGTTCCGCATATCGCGCGGAGCTGAGGTCGCGTTTAGGCTGCCGGGCGTGAGCATCGAACCTGAGGTCGCGCCCGGGCAGGTCGGCATCGACGCGAAGCGGCTGGCTGGGCTGGACGAGCATTTCGCCAGGTACGTCGACGACGGGCGGCTGGCGGGGTGGCAGCTCGTGGTGAGCCGGGACGGGCGGGTGGCGCACGCCTCGACGTACGGGTGGCGGGACATGGAGGCCGGGCTGCCGGTCGAGCCCGACACGCTGTGGCGCATCTATTCGATGTCGAAGCCCGTCACCTCGGTCGCCGCGATGATGCTCTGGGAGGAGGGGCGGTTCGAGCTGACCGACCCGATCAGCAGGTGGCTGCCCGAGTTCGCGGCGCCGCAGGTGTACGACCGGGGGTCTGCCTCCGCGCCGTTCACCGTGCCGGCGGTCGAGCCGATCCGGGTGTGGCACCTGCTGACGCACACGTCGGGGCTCACGTACGGGTTCCTGCAGACCTCGGTCGTCGACGCGCTGTACCGCAAGGCGGGGTACGACGTCCTCGCCAAGACGGGCGTGGACCTGGCGCAGGCCAGCCGGGACTGGGCGGCGCTGCCGCTGCTCTTCCAGCCCGGCACCGGGTGGGGCTACGGGGTGTCCACCGACGTGCTCGGGCGGCTCGTCGAGGTGGTGTCCGGCCAGAGCCTCGGCGACTTCCTGCGGACCAGGATCTTCGAGCCGCTCGGCATGGCCGACACCCGCTGGTCGGTGGACCCCGACGGTGACGACGCGAAGCGGCTCGCCGCGCTCTACGTGCCCAGCCCCGCCAGCGGCAAGGCGACCAGGTTCGACGCCATCGGCAAGTACGCGCTGGAGGAGCCGGCGATGCAGTCCGGCGGCGGCGGGCTGATCTCCACCGCCGCCGACTACGACAGGTTCACCGCGATGCTGCTGCGGGAGGGCACGACGAGCCGGGACGGGACGGCGGGGGAGCGGCTGCTGAGCAGCCGGACCGTGCGGTTCATGACCCGCAACCACCTGCCCGGCGGGGTCGACCTCGACCGGCTGCAGACGGGCGGGTTCGCCGAGACGACGTTCGAGGGGATCGGCTTCGGGCTCGGGTTCGCCGTGGTCCGCGACCCCGTCCCGGCCAGGACGCCGTCGACGCCGGGCACGTACTACTGGGGCGGCGCGGCCAGCACCGCCTTCTGGATCGACCCCGCGGAGCGGCTCACCGTGGCGTTCTACACGCAGCTGCTGCCGTCGAGCACCCACCCGATCCGGCCGCAGCTGCGCCAGCTGATCTACTCCGCACTGACCGACTGAAAGACTGAACAAGAACTACTTGAAGGTGAGGCTGCCGCCGCCGGTGATGACGTGCACCTTGTGCACGGAGGCCGCGTCGGACTTCACGGTGCCGGACTGCTTCCCGCCGTCGAGCTGGACGTCGAGTGCGTAGCCGTCGGCGGTGAGCTTCAGCGACACGTCGCCGCCACCGCTGTCGAGGTCGATGCGGTCGGGGGACTGGGTGACGGCCACGTCGACGGCGCCGCCGCCGGTGCGCGCGGTCAGCTCCGGCGGGGCCAGGCCCGCCCCGGTGAGCGCGCCGCCGTCGGTGGACACGTCGATGATCCCGGTGAGGCCGTTGAGGGAGACCGTGCCGCCGGCGCTGTCGAGGCGCACGCTGAGCGTCGACGGGATCTCCACCGTGTACGCGATCGAGCAGTCGCCGCTCGCGCAGCCGGTCGACGCGAGGACCAGCTCGCCGCCCTCGACGGTCTGCTTGCGGCCGGGCTTGTCGGCCTTGAAGGTCGACGTCTCCGTCACCTTGATCGTGGGGCCGGAGCCGACCTTCACGGTGATCGCACCGCCCGCGCTGTCGATCTCGACGACGCTGACGTCGTCCTTCACCTCGAACGCGTTGGTGGCGGTCTGCGCGCCGCCGCCCTTGCCGCCGGTGGAGGGCGAGTCCCCCGAGGAGCCGCAGCCGGCGAGGGCCGCCGGCGCCGCGAGGGCCAGCAGGGTGGCGAGGGTGAGGATCCGGGGTGACTTCACGGAGGTCAGCTTCGCACGGCCCGCCGGGCACCGTTCGGTAGGGTCGGTGCCATGAATCTCGTCGATGCCGCGTATCAGCGTGCCGAGACCAGTGGCTTCCCGATGTCCTGCGAACAGCCCGTCGGCCGGCTCCTCGCCGTGTTCGCCGCGAGCATCCGCCCGGGCGGCCACATCCTCGAGCTCGGCACCGGCGCCGGGGTCGGCGTCGCCTGGCTCGTCGCCGGCCTGGGTGAGCGCACCGACGTGACCGTGACGTCGCTCGAGCTGGACGAGAAGGTGGCGGCGGTCGCGGCGGGGGAGACCTGGCCGTCCTATGTGGACCTGCGGGTCGCCGACGCGCTGGCGTTCCTGCCGTCCGCCGTGGGCATGTTCGACCTGATCTTCGCCGACGCCCAGGGCGGCAAGATCGAAGGGCTCGACCTGACCATCGCCGCGTTGCGGCCGCGCGGCATCCTCGTGGTCGACGACATGCGGGTCGTCGACGACTGGCCCGAGGACTTCAAGGCCCGCCAGGCCGGCGTACGCCGGATGCTGACGTCTCACCCCGATCTCGTCTCCGTGGAGCTCGACCACGGCTCCGGCATGGTGGTCAGCACCCGCCGGTAGAACCCGTTTGTGCTGCTCATGGGCGGGTATGCGGACATCAGTCAGGCTGCGCCCAGGAGGAGACCCGATGTCCACCGACGCGATCGTCGTGCTGAAGGAAGACCACAAGAACGTCAAGCGGCTGTTCAAGGAGTTCCAGGCAGCCGAGCACGGACCGGCGGGGGCGAAGGGGCGGATCGTCAAGCAGATCCTGGCCGAGCTGACCGTGCACACGTACCTGGAGGACGAGGTGATGTATCCGGAGGTCCGCCGGTTGGTGCCGGACCTCGACGAGGAGATCCTCGAGTCGTACGAGGAGCATCACGTCGCCGACGTGCTGTGCATGGAGCTCGCCAAGATGAAGCCTGACCACGAGCACTTCGACGCCAAGGTCACCGTCCTCATCGAGAGTGTCACGCACCACATCGACGAGGAGGAGCACGGGTGGTTCCCGAGGGTCCGTGAGGCGCTCAGCCGCGCCCAGCTCCAGGAGCTCGGCGCCCGTATGCAGCAGCTCCGCCCGGACGCACCGACGACCCCGACTGCACCGAAAGCATTGAAGAAGACGCTGGAGGCGATCCGCGGGTGACGGGACGGCCCGGGCGGGGTCATCCGACCGAAGGAGACGATTGGGCAGGGGTCTGCCGGTACCGTCGACAGCGATGAACGCCGTGGTGCTTGCCCTGCACGGGTTGCTCGTGGAAGGGACCGTCGAGACCGTCGAGCCGGTGCTCGTCGGTTGCCTCGTCGCGGCCGAGCCGCGGCTCGTCCTGGACGTGTCCGAGGTGACGGTGTGCGACACCGCCGGCGCGGCCCTGCTGGTGCGGGTCGCCGAGCTCGCCTGGCAGCGCGGCGGGGAGTTGCGCCTCGCCGCGCCGTCGCCGGCGATCCGGTCGTGGGCGCAGGTCGCCGCCGGGATGGACGGGATCGCCGCCTTCGCCAGCGTCGAGGGCGCGGTCGAGGCGGACCCGCGCGACCTGCTCGCGGCCCCGGTCGTGGCGAGCGGGCCGGCCGCGTGCGTCGACGAGCCGGTCCCCCCGCAGCGCCGCCGCCCCCGCTGGCGGGTCAACCCTTCGGCCCGCGGACGATCACGCCGAGGTCCCGCATCACCGCGTCGGTGAGGCCCGGCAGCTGCGCCGGCTCGATCGTCACGCCGCGCAGGCTGCTCACGCCGCTGACCTCCGACAGCTGGTTGCCGCGCAGGTCGGCGCCGCGCAGGTCGCAGCTCTCGAACGACATCTGCCGCAGCCGGCAGCCGGACATCGCCGCATGCGGCAGGACGCAGTCCCGGAAGACGGTGTTGACCAGGACGCATCCGACGAATCCGGTCGGACCGATCGTCGTGATGTCGTCGAGGTTCGCCGCGTCCAGCCGGCAGCCCTCGAAGAGCACGTCGCCGAGCCGTGACTCGGCGATGTGCGCCCAGGTGAGCTTGCAGTTGACGAAGTGGACCCGCTCGAACGTCAGTCCGGTCAGCCGCGCCGCGGTGAAGTCGACCTTCTCGAAGCGGCAGCCGGAGACCGTCACGTCCTCCCACACGACTCCGTTGAGGTCGAGATTCTCCAGGTGGGAGCGGCGCAGGCGGGCGTCGATGAGCGTGGTCCGGATGGCGCGCCCGGTCTGCACGTGGGCATCGTTGAGATTGCCTCCCCACGGCGCGCTGACGGGCTCGAGCTCACCCTGGTCGATGACGGGGAGATCGATGTCGAGTTCGTGCACGGTCCGCAGTGCCACGCACCTCACCGTACACACGTAGGCTGATCAGTCATGAGCGGTACGGAGCACCGTGCAGGGACCGCGAAACAGGGGTGGCGCGAATGAGCGGCGAGCGGAGGTGCTGGCGTGAGTGAGGCAGCGGTCGGGCAGCGGCGGGTCGACGGGCGCACGCTGCGGGCCGAGCGGACCCGGCGGGCCATCGTCGACGCGCACCTCGCGCTGCTGGAGGAGGGTGACCTCAAGCCGACGGCGGAGCGGATCGCGGAGCGGGCCGGGGTGTCGCTGCGGGCCCTGTGGACCAACTTCAAGGACATGGAGCGGCTGTTCGCGGCGGCCGGCGCGCGCCTGATGGAGCGGCAGACCGCCGAGCACCGGCCCGTCCCGCCGGACCTGCCCCTGCCCCGGCGGATCGAGGCGTACTGCGAGCAGCGGGCCAGGCTGCTGGAGCTCATCGCGCCGGCGGCCCGGGCGGCCCGCCTGCGGGAGCCGTTCTCCGCGGCGCTGCGGCACAACCGGACCTGGTACGTGACGAATGCCCGCGACGAGCTGGAGAAGCTCTTCGCCGAGGAGCTGGACCGCACCGGCGACAGCCGGGAGGAGACCCTGCACGCGCTCACGGTGGCGACCACCTTCGCGTCGTGGTCGATGCTGCGCGACGAGCTGCACCTGGACGTGCCCGCCGCGACCGGGGTGCTGCGCCGCGGGGTGACGGCGTTGCTCAGCGCGACCGAGGCATAAGTTTCGCTTAGATCGTCGTGAAATCGGCATCGCTGGTTGGGTCCGGCGGCGGCGCGGCTCATAGGCTTCGGTGCGGTTGAGTCGTCTGTGCCTCAGGAGGCAGCTGGTGTCCGCGTTCGGCCCGTACGACGCCCGCAACACCGAACCCGCCCGCCCCGCCTACGGCGGCACCCCACAGAGCGACCCCCGGACGCCCTACGGCGACGGCCGGGACGCCGGCTTCGGCAGCGGCTACGGCCCCGCCGACGGCTACGGCCAGAGCGGCGGTTACGGCCAGGGCGACGGTTACGGCTACGGGAGCGCGCCGTACGGCGAGGGCCAGGGCGACGACGCCGCGGACGCGCAGGGGCCCAGGCACCGCCGCGGCACCCGGCTCGCCGTGATCGTCGGCGTCGGGGTCGCCGCGCTGCTGGTGGTCGGCGCGACCGCGTTCGGCGGTGCCGTGCTGCTCGGCCGCGACGGCGACACCGGCGACGCGGCCCGCACCTCCGTGGCGGGCGACGCGACCGGCGACCCGGCGAACGCGGGCGACCCCGCCGCCGCCGGGAGCGGGGACGCGAGCGCCACGCCCGAGGCCGCGGCCAGCAGCGCCGCGCCGCCGAGCGCCACGCCGACGAAGGCGCAGACCACGCCGCCCGCGAAGCCGAAGACGACCGCCCCCGCCGCGCCCGGGAACCTCTCGTACGAGCAGCAGGTCCTCGTGATCGTCAACGCCGAGCGGGCGAAGGCCGGCTGCAAGCCCCTGGCCTACAACGCGAAGCTCGCCACCGCGGCCCGCAAGCACTCGCAGGACATGGCCGCCAACGACTACTTCTCGCACACGTCGCAGGACGGCACCAGCTTCGCGACCCGCATCACGAACGCCGGCTACAAGTGGTCCGGCGCGGCGGAGAACATCGCGAAGGGCCAGAAGACGCCCGCCGACGTCATGAAGGCCTGGATGAACAGCTCCGGCCACCGCGCCAACATCCTCAACTGCGGCCTCAAGGACCTCGGCGTCGGGCTGGCGTACCAGGGCAAGACCCCGATCTGGACCCAGGACTTCGGCAGCCCGAGATAGCGAGGCGGCCCGAGACAGTGAGGCGGCCCGAGATGGCAAGGCGGCCCGAGATGGCAAGGCGGCCCGAGATGGCAAGGCGGGCCGAGATGGCAAGGCGGGCCGAGACAGTGATCGTTACCGATCAGTGACCGCCCAGTAGCGGAAAAGGACCGTCCAGCGGTTGTGTTTCGCCGCCCCGTTCGGCATCGTGCACATCGGTCAGTGCTTATGGTGCCCGGACGGATTACTCAGTTTCCCTCGCTCGGGTACGTACCCTCGAACCATCCCTCCTGGTGGTCCATCGAGCAAAGGGACATGATCGTGATCGGTGCTTCACTGCGGCGACGGACCGCGGCGCTCTCCGCGGCGGCACTCATCGGCCTCGGCCTCTCGTTCGCCGGCGCCTCGCCGGCGTCGGCCGCCGGGGTCGGCTACGTCCGCCTCGCGCACCTGTCGCCGGACACGCCCGCCGTCGACGTGTACCTGAGCTCGGTCAGCGGGTCGATGGCGACGCAGAAGTTCGACGCGGTCGGTTACGGCGTGGTGTCGAAGTACCTGCCGCTCGCGCCCGGCACGTACGCGGTCGCGATGCGCACCAAGGGTGCCGCCGCCGACAGCCCGCCGGTGCTGAGCACCCAGGCCACCGTCGTGGAGGGCAAGGCGTACACCGTGGCGGGCGTCGGCAAGTTCACCGACCTCGGCCTGCGCGTCATCCCCGACGACCTGGCGCTGCCGGAGCAGGGCAAGGCGAAGGTCCGCGTCGTGCAGGCGTCGGTGAAGGAGCCGGTCCTGGACGTGTCGATCGCGGGCGGCGCGAAGGTGGCGGGCGGTGTCCAGTTCGCCTCCACGACCGACTACCAGCTGGTCGACCCCGGCAAGTGGACGCTGCGGCTCACCCCGCCGAGCGTGACCACCGCCGCGACCACGGTCACCGCCCCGCTGCAGGCCGGCAGCGTCTACTCGCTGATCGTCCTGGACGGCAAGAACGGCCTCACCGCCCAGCTGCGCACCGACGCGACCAGCAACGGCGTGCCCGCGGGCGGCGTCGACACGGGCGCCGGCGGCACCGCGGGCGACCCGGACCGCACCGGCCTCTGGCTGACGTTCGGCTCCGCCGCGCTGCTGGTGGTCCTCGCCTCGGCCGGCCTGCTGGTCCTGCGCCGCCGCCACCGGGTCCCGACCCAGCTCTGACGCACCGGGGAACGGCACATGGTCAGGTCCGCGGGCCGGGTCGTCCGGCACCGCACGCCGCGGCGCCGGACCCTGACCCTCGTCGCCTGCGTCCTCGCGCTCGCCGCACCGGTCTTCACCGGCGCGGCGACGCTCGTCGGCCGCCGGATCGACATCGACGCGGGCGAGTCGACCTGGATCGTCCCGCACCGCATCGACCTGGACCTGCCGGGTGGGACCGGGCAGGACACGCCGCCGACCCGGCTGCGGATCGCGTCGCTCGGGGTCGACACCGGCCTCGAGTCCCTCCAGGTCGACCCGAAGGGCGAGCTGCAGAGCCCCAAGGTGTACGACGAGGCCGGCTGGTTCGCCGCCGGCACCGTCCCGGGTGACCCGGGCCCCGCGGTCCTCGCCGGCCACGTCGACTCCCGCACCGGCCCGGCGGTCTTCTACAAGCTGCACGAGCTGAAACCCGGCGACCGGGTCGAGGTCCAGCGCGCCGGCGCGTGGCTCACATTCAAGGTGACGGCCCGCGAGCACTACGAGAAGGCCAGGTTTCCCAGCGCCAAGGTCTACGGCCCGACGCCGCTGCCGGAGCTCCGGCTCATCACCTGCGGTGGCGAGTTCGACACCGCCAGGCACTCCTACCGCGAGAACGTGGTGGTCTACGCGGTGCTGAGCTGAGGCTCAGCGGGTGGGGAAAGTTTAAGGTCGGTGTGCCAGGTCGCCTCGCGGCGATAGGCGCATCACGGCTCCAGCCGAACGGTATTCCGTGAAGGCAGTGTGGTGAGGCCCGGGGACACACAGCACACCGACTCACCAAACAGTAGCGCGCCCACCACCCGCCGTCCCGTGATCTGCGTCTCTCACAGCAAGGCAGGGCCCCACAGCAAGGCCGGCCCCACAGCAAGGCCGGCCCCACAGCAAGGCCGGCCCCACAGCAAGGCCGGCCCCACAGCAAGGCCGGCCCCACAGCAAGACGGCAATGCCGGCTCTCACAGCAGGGCCGAGGACCGCCACAGGCGCCTGGCCGGGCCGGCGACGAGTCCGAGCTCCTGCAGGTACGTCGTGATCCGCTCGGCGGACCAGCGCAGCGTCTCCCGGAACGCGGGGTTGCGCCACGCCACCGCGCGGGCCTCGGCCGGGTCGAGGCCGACCGCCGCGTACGCCCCCGGGTGGATCAGCGAGTGGGTGACGGTCCAGGCGGCCCGCCCGATCATCAACCGCGAGTAGGCCAGGCTGATCGGGCCGGCACCGGCGACCTGCCGGGCCAGCTCGTCGCGGGCGTAGCGGATGTGCCGGGCCTCCTCAACGACGTGGATCCGCGACACCATCCGCACCAGCGGCTGGAGGCTGTCGTCGGCCATCGCCTCGCGCTGCAGGGCGTCCAGGATCTCCTCGGCGATGAGCGCGGCGGCGAAGGTCTGCACGCCGCCGGCGGTCGCGCCGAGGTACTTGCCCAGCGCGCGCTCCAGCGGTGCGGGCCGGTACGCGGGGGTGCCGAACGCCTCGATCATCCGGGCGAACATGATGGAGTGGCGGCACTCGTCGCCGATCTCGGTGAGCGCGTACTGCACGTGACCGGTCCGCGGATCCTGGTCGCTGACGTGGCGCAGCAGCAGCCGCATGAGCAGCATCTCGAACCAGATGCCGACGCTGGCGATGCTCGCGACCTCGTGCTTGGACAGCTCGACGCGCTGCTCGCGGGTGAGCCCGTCCCACAACGGGGTGCCGGCCAGCGACAGCCGGTGCTCGGGCGCGTACATGCGGCCCGGGTCGAGCGGCGCCCGCCAGTCGATGTCGACGTCGGGGTCGTAGGAGGTGCCGGCGGAGATCTTCAGCAGCCGCGCCGCGGTCGCCTCGCGCGCCGCCTGAGGGGTGTCGGTCGTCGGCATCGCGGCTCCCTTGACGGCTCCGGCAGGACTTGGTACTCATCAGTACCATGCCTGAGGAACCGCGACCGGTCAAGGCCGAGCTGCTCGTCGACGGCGCCGCCCACGCCGTTGAGCTGCACCTGAGCGGGCACTTCCAGCCGCTGGACGGCCGCTACCACTGGGGCGGGCGGATGGCCGGCGGTCCGGCGGTGCCGGCGCTGGTGCGCGCGGGCCGCCGTGACGTGCTGCTGCGGTGCGCGCCCGCCGACGCCGTGCCGGCCCGCCTGCTGGAGATCGACCCGTGGGGCAATGTCCGCTTCAGCGGGACCGGCGCTCCGCCGTGCACCATGGAATGAAGGGAAGGAAGCCCGAATTCCATGGAACGCAGGGAAGGAAACCCGATGGGACGGCGGCGGAAACGTCGGGCGCCACGCCACGGCCAGGCCCTCGGCAGCTGGCGGACTGCTCGCGGAGGGTGGTCGTCGGTGTGGCGCCCGGTTGACGCGGTCCCGGTGGTGCGGTTCGCGGTCGGTGGCTGTGCCGTGGGGCGCCCCGCTGGCAACTGCGGGGCCGGCCCGTGGGCGGTTGCGAGGTCAGCGCCCCGCGAGCAGCCGGCTGACGGCGTTGTCGACGTCCAGGTGGTCCGTCTCGTGCCCGCGCGGCACGACGCTGTACGTCCGGCGCAGGAATCGCACCAGCACGCTGCGTGGGACCTCGAACAGTGCGTTGCCGTCCGGCGAGGACAGTGCCAGTGCGACGAAGTCGCCGCGCGGGCCGTTCCAGGGCCAGACCCGGACGTCGCCGATGCCGGCGGGCTCGTCCAGACCGGTGAAGAGCAGCTCACGCGCGAAGGACCAGCTGACCGGCTCGCCTCCCGCCGACTCGGCGTGGAAGAGGACGTGGACCGCGTACGGGTCGTTCGGGTCGTAGCGCAAGCTGGCTCGCACCGGCAAAGCAGTCGCGTCGGGCGCGACGAGTCGTAGGGATGTCTCGACCTCGACGGTCGATGGTCGGATAGCGCTCATGTCGTACTCCCCCCGGCACCGCTGCGGAGCATGCCGTGCCCCGCCTCTCTTATGTTGAGGCGATTCCCAGTGTTACGCGTAGTGATTCTACGATCTCACTCTGTAGTGTTTCTGGGCCCGATTTGCCGTCAACCGAACAACGTGCGCGCGATGTCCGGTTTTCAGTGCGTGACCGGGGTCCTTGACGTGACGTGTGGGCCGTACGTCAATTCATTCGGGTAACGTCCAGTGGTTCGTGGGAGTGACGGGTTATCCAGTGATGGGAACGGAAATTGCGCGACAGTGAGGCGGACGGGTCGGGCGTTACGCCTGATTCCGGACGGCTTGGCTCTCCCCAGGGTGACTTCCGGCGTGTCGCTGCGCCGGACCTGGCCGCCGGAGCGGGTAGTGAGCCCGAAGCCGACCTGCGGGGCGCCCTCGGGCCCGGTGGCCGGTGGCGGCGGATCGCCGACCGGTTGCTGGGCTGGCGGGAGCGTCTCTACGCGACGCGGATCGGCCGCTTCGGCGTGAAGATCGTGGTCGCGTTCGCCGGCACGCTGGTCATCGCCGTCGGCGTGGTGCTGCTGCCGTTGCCGGGGCCGGGATGGCTCGTCATCCTCGGCGGGCTGGCGATCCTGGCGATGGAGTTCCACTGGGCGCGGCGGCTGTTGAAATTTACGAAACGGCAGTTGCAGCGCTGGACCCGCCTGGTACGGGAGGGTTCCTGGCTGGTGCGGATCGTCTCCGTCGGAGGACTGCTGCTCGTCGTTGGTGCGGCGTTGCTGCTGTCGCTCCGGATGCTCGCCTGACTTCACGACAGCGATCATGCGAGCGCCGGGGATGAGGCAAGCACATCCGGGCGGGGTGACTCGGCGGCCGCGGGTTCGCCGACCTTAACCGATTGTGCGCGTTTCATGTTGTATGCGTTTCGTGACGGTCTGATTCAGCGAGGGGTGAGCGAAAACGGTACGGTGGGAGTAATGTCGCCCCGATCGGGGCGTACTATCCCGCTGAGTATCTTGGTTCGTGTCCAAATGATGCGGCACGCACGTGTCGGTGATGCGGCACGCATTGGCAGCACCTGAAGAAAGGCCACTCATGGCGAAACGCGTCATCCACGAGCTGATCGACGACATCGACGGCAAGCCCGCCGCCGAGAGCATCGTGTTCGCGCTCGACGGCGTGCAGTACGAGATCGACCTGTCCGCGTCCAACGCGGCGAAGCTCCGCGACGCAGTCGCCCCGTTCGTCGCCGCCGCGACGAAGATCGGGCGGGGCGGCGTGGTGAGCACCGTGCGCGGCCGCGAGGTGCGCGGCCGGGGCGTCACCCGCGGCGACCGCGACCAGAACCGTGCCATTCGGGAATGGGCGCAGGCCAAGGGTATCGACGTTTCCGACCGGGGCCGGATCAAGCAGGACGTGGTGGACCGCTACCACGCCGAGGCCGGCCGCTAAACACGATCAACCGGCTAGGGATCAGCACTGGATCGGCACTGGATCGGCACTGGATCAGCACTGGATTTCCACGGGTTGAGAAACCGGTCGATGCAGCGTCGCATTCCGGTGAAAACGCGAACGAGCCGCGGCCCCAACGGGGTCGCGGCTCGATCACAATATGCGGCTAAGTGTCGCGCCCGGATGGACGGTGCACGGCAGCAACCGCTGCACGGCACCACCGCCCTCGATCGTCTCGGTCAGCTGGTCCACGGCCTGCCAGCCCATTTCCCGGCGCGGAATCCGCAGCCCGGTGATGCTCCCGTCGACCGGCGCCAGGCCGCTGGGCTCGCCGAGCGCCACCACCGACAGGTCCCCGGGCACCTCCAGCCCCCGCTCCCGGGCCGCCGCCACCAGCGCGACCGCGTCGGCGTACTCCTCCAGGAACACGGCCGTGAGCCGCTCCCGCCCGATCGCGTCCAGCCATCCGGTCGACGGCGGCGGCAGGTGTACGACTGCCGCCGGGCCGGCGGAGAAGAAGCCCCGGAGCCGGTCGGCGTGCGACTCCGCGGGCCCACCGGTCCCCAGGTAGCCGATCCGGGAGTGTCCTAGCCCAGTGGCCCGCTCGACCAGCGCCGCCACCGCCGCGGGGTAGTCGGCGCCCACGTAGGGGACCGGCCCGCCGGCGTCGTCGCGCCGGCCGACGGACACGAACGCGTGCCCCTCGCCGACGAGGCGGGCCAGGTCGTCGCGGTCGACCCGCCGCCCGAGCAGGATCGTGCCGTCGGCGATCCCGATCCGGCTGTCGGCGTGGAAGATCCGCCGGCTGTCGGCCCGCGACGTGAAGAGCAGCAGGTCGCAGCCGACCTGCTCGGCCCGCTGCTCGATGCCGACGAGGAACGGGTGGTAGAAGTCCGCCGCCGTGCTCGGGAACACCGGCTCGTAGGTGAACACCCCGAGGATCCGGTTCCGCCCCGAGACGAGCCGCCGCGCCACCGGGTCGGCGACGTAACCGGTGGCGCGGATCGCGTCCAGGACCCGCTGCCTGGTCTCGGGCGCGATCCGCACGTCGTCACCGGTGCGGTTGTTGAGCACCAGCGACACCGTCGCCTGGCTGACCCCCGTCATCCGCGCGATGTCCCGCTGCGTCACCCGTCTGCTCACGCGGGAAGGTGTATCACCCTTTGAGCCCCGTGTGGGCCAGCCCCTCGACGAACTGGCGCTGGGCGAGCACGAACACGACCAGGACGGGCAGCGCGGTCAGCGACGCGGCGGCCAGCTGGACGTCCCACATCGGCCCGCCGTACGCGTCGACGTACTGCGTCAACGCCTGCGGCAGCGTGAACTTGTCCTTGCTCGACAGGTACACCACCGGCTCCAGGAACAGGTTCCAGCTGTTGAGGAACGTGAAGATGCCGACCGCCCCCAGCGCCGGGCGGGCGAGCGGCAGGGCGATCAGCCGGAACGTGTTGAACCGGCCGAGCCCGTCGACGCGCGCCGCCTCCTCCAGCTCCTTCGGCAGCGTCACGAAGAACTGCCGCATGATGAACGTCGCCAGGACGCTCGGCGCGCCGAAGATCGGCACCAGGATCAGCGGCCAGTGCGTGTCGATCAGCCCGAACCGGTTGAACAGCTGGAACAGCGGCACGATCGTCACCTCGCTCGGGATGAGCAGGCCGGTGAGCACGACCACGAACATCGCGTTCTGCCCGGGGAACTGGATCCGGGCGAAGGCGTAGCCGGCCAGGGACGCGACCGCCATGGTGCCCACGGTGACGACCGCCGCGATGTACAGGCTGTTCCAGTACTGCTCCGCGAACGGCTGCAGCCGGAACACCTCCCGGTACGCGCCGAAGTGCCACTCGGAGGGCAGCAGCTTCGGCGGGTACGTGAAGATCTCGCTCGTCGACTTGAACGACGACGTCACCATCCACCAGGTCGGGAACACGAACGGCACGCAGAGCACCGACAGCAGCCCGTACACCAGCACCTTGGCCTTATTGCTCATGGACGACCCACTTCCGGCGCAGCTGCCACTGCACGAGCGTCAGGGCGAGCACGATGACGAACAGCAGGATGGCCAGGGTGGAGCCGTAGCCGAAGTGATGGAACTGGAACGCCTGCTGGTAGAGGTAGTAGACGAGCACCGTCGTCGACGTGCCCGGCCCGCCCTGGGTGAGGACGGCGATCTGGGCGAAGACCTGCAGCGACCCGACCACGGTGATGATGGACGTGAGCAGGATCGTGGGGCTGATCATCGGCACCGTGATGCGCCGGAACCGGGTCCACGCCGACGCGCCGTCCAGTTGGGCGGCCTCGTAGAGCTCGCCCGGCACGCCCTGCAGCGCCGCCAGGAAGAGCACCATGTTGAGCCCGACGTTCTTGAACACCTGCACCGCGATCACCGACACCATCGCGGTCGGCCCGGTCCGCAGCCAGTTGGGACCCTCGACTCCGACCGTCTGGAGCAGGCCGTTGATGCCGCCGTTGGACTGCAGCAGGAAGCCCCACACGATCGTCCAGGCGACGAGCGACACGACCACGGGGGAGAAGAACAGCGTCCGGTACACCGTGAGCCCCCGCAGCCGCTGGTTGAGCAGCACGGCGAGCAGCAGCGCGAGGCTGAGGTTGAACACGACCAGCCCGACGGAGAAGATCCCGGTGGCCCGCAGCACCGACGGCAGGGTCGGGTCGTCGAGCAGGGCCTGGTAGTTGTCGCCGCCGACGAACTCGAAGCTGCCGGCGAGCACGTTCCACTCGTGCAGGCTGTACCAGAGGACGAGGCACAGCGGCGCGAAGACGAAGACGGCCGAGCCGGCCAGCTGGGGGGCGATGAACAGCCACCCAGCCAGCCGGTCCGCGGTCTTTGACCGAAGCCTCACTGCTTCGCCAGTTGCGGGGAGATCTTCGCGCACACGCCGGACAGCACCGCCTTGACGTCGGCCTGCGGCTGCCACAGCGGGTCGAGGCTCGCGCGGACGTTCTGCGACAGCTCGGCGAACCCGGCGTGGCTGGGGCCGACCGCGCCCTTGGTGATCCCGTCGACGACGACCTTCTGCAGCTGCTCGGGCTTGAGCAGCGGGTTGGTCTTCGCGAGCGTCTCGGCGGTCTGCTGCGACGTGCGCGGCGGCGGGAAGTACGCGGCGAGCTTCGCCGAGTTCGCCGGGCTGGTCATGAACGCGAGGAACTCCTGCGCCGCGGTGGCGTGCTTGCCCTTCTTGAACACCCCGATGCCGGCCTGGCCGAACACCGCGTAGTCGCCGACCTTGCCCTTCGGCAGCGGGACCAGGTCCCAGCCGAACTGGTTCTTCAGCAGCGACGCCCGGCTGATCTGGGTGATCGTCATGGCCGCGTCGCCGGCGAAGAAGTCGGCGGTGACGCCCGGGCCCGGCAGGGCCTTGTCGGTGAAGATCGCCTTGTGCAGCGTCGTCATCGCCTCGACCATCTCGGGTTTGTCGAAGCCGCAGGTCTTGCCGTCGGCGCTCCACGCCTGCGCGCCCCAGCCGCCCCAGAAGCTGGCCAGGTTCTGCCACGACTTGTAGTCGAAGTCCCGCACGACGAGCCCCGCCTTGCCGGTGGCGGCGTTGACGGCCGACGCGGTCTGCAGCGCGGTGTCCCAGTTCCAGTTCCCGGCCGCGATGAGCTCCGCGGGCGTGGGCTTGCCCGCCTTCTTCACCAGGTCATTGTTGACGAACATGCCGAACGGCGAGGTCGAGAACGGGTACGCGTACAACTTCCCCTGGCTCTGCCAGAGCTTCATCGGGCTGGCGCCGAGGTCCTCGAACTGATAGCCCGGCGTCTTCTTCAGCGTGTCGTCGAGCGGGACGAGCGCGCCGGAGGAGACGAAGTCGGGCGCGGAGTTCTCCAGGATCCAGGCGAGGTCGGGCTGGTTGCCGCCGGCGATCTGGGTGGTCAGCGCGGTGGTGTACGTGTCGAACGGCAGCGAGTCGAACTTGATCTCGGTGACGTTCGGGTGGGCGGCCTTGTACTCGGTGGCGATCTCGTTGAACAGCTTCAGGTGCGCCTCGTTGGCGGTCCAGATTGTTATGCGCAACGAAACCGGTCCGGTGTCCTTCGGCGTTTCCTTGTCGCCCGAGCCGCACGCGGTGAGGCCGAGCAGGGCCGCGGTGGCGATTGCCAGCGATGCTTTCAGTCGCATGGGGGTCTCCAGAAGGTGGGGGTGTCTTCAGTACGCGGTGACGTCGGGCCAGGCGAGCTCGACGCCGTCGGCGGTGAGCCGGGACTGGAAGTCGGCGAGCCGGGACGGGTCCTCCCGGACGGCGCGGGGAGTGGTGCCCTCGTTCAGGCAGAACGCGGCCAGTGCGCCGGCGGCCTCGCCGATGTTCCACTCGATGGGGTGCAGGCGGTAACAGCCGTTGGTGATGTGGGTCGTGCCGAGGTTCTTCGCCGCCGGCAGGAGGTTCTCCACCCGGCGGGGCAGCAGCGCGCCGAGCGGGATCTGGAACGGGCTGGACGGCACGTCGATGTACGTGTCACCGCCCGTGGACGGGTGCAGGTCGATGCGGTACATGCCGACCCCGACCGAATCGGCGTAGGTGACGCTGCCCTTGTCGCCGCGGACCGCGTGGGACAGGTCCTGCTCCACGATGGTGTAGTCGGCGAGGATGCGCCGCGACTCGCGCACGTACGGCGCCTGGGCCAGACCGTCGCTGCCGCCCGTCACGTCGCCGCGCAGCCGCAGGCCGGGGAAGCCGGTGCCGCCGTCGGGTCGCGGGGCCTCCGTCTGCAGCCAGTACAGCACCGACATCGACAGCTCCCGGGCGCGCGCCAGCTGCTCGTCCGCGTCCGGGACGTCGATGACCGGGGCCTCGAAGTAGTCGATCATCGGCCAGTTGACGAGCGAGATGTCGCTGCCGTACGCGCCCGGCGTGAACAGGTTGCGGGCCGCGATCCGCCGGAACGTCCACAGGTTCGCGTCGCCCGGGTTGAGCCGCTGGTCGGCCACGACGCCCAGGGGGTCGTCGTCGGGGTTGGGCGTGAAGCTGCGCTCGGAGATCTCCAGGGTCCGCGGGTGCGGCGAGCGCCACGACAGCAGCGGCCCGCCCCAGAACGGCGGCGTGTAGGCCCGCCAGAACCCGTAGGAGTCGGGCCGGTCGATGGTGTGGTCGCCGTCGACGTGGTCGATCGCGAAGCACACCGAGACCGCCTGCATGTTCGCCGGCTGCGCCGTCGCCGGTGCGCTCGGCTCGCCCGTGTCGTCCTGCGACTCGAAGCCCGTCACGTACTCGGTGCCGGTCAGCGGCAGCAGCTCGCCGGTCTCGGTCGCGTCCAGCACGTACCGCGCGGTGACGACCGTCTGCTCGCCGGTGTCGCGGTGCCTGCCGGTCACGGACGTGACCCGGTCGCCGTCGCTCTCGGCGGCCGTCGCCTTCCACGGCTGCAGCACGCGGAGCCGGCCGCCGCCACGGTACGGCTGGAGCATCGCCTCCAGCACCGCCTTCGCCACCGCGGGCTCGTGACACAGCCGGCTCACGCCGCCGGCGCCGGGGTTCAGGTGCACCCACCGCCGGGCCGCGTCGGTCAGCGGGTAGTACCGGCGGTAGTAGTCGCGGATCCCGTCCCTGAGCGCCCGGTAGCTGGCCGTCACGCCGAACTGCTCGACCCAGGAGTGCTCGTCCGGTGGCACGGCCTGGCTGGTGAGCTGGCCGCCGATCCAGTCGAACTCCTCGGTGAGCACGACCGTCCGCCCGGCCCGTAGCGCGGCGAGCGCCGCCGCCACCCCGCCGAGCCCGCCGCCCACGACGAGCACGTCCGCCGTGATCTCCTTCACGTGTCTCTCCTCGATCTTGCTGTTTTCAGGGTTTCACCCGCGACGAGCTCGCAGGCCAGCAACGTCTGCCGGCCCTGCGCCCCGTTGACCAGTTCGGTCAGGTGGTCCACGGCCTGCCGGCCCATCTCGCTGCGCGGTGTGCGGAACCTCGTCACGTCCAGCGGCGGGGGAGTGGCACCGGCCCTGGTCGGCTCGCCGAGCACCACCACCGACACGTCGCCGGGCACGTCCCGCCCGTGGTCGCGGAGGTTGGTGATGAGCTCGGCCGCGTCGGCGGGCTCCTCCAGGAAGATCGCGGTGACGTCGTCCTGGGGTGTCCACCGCGGCTGGTGGGTGGCGTGCACCCCGGCCGCCAGGCATGCGTCGGCGAACCCGCGCAGCCTGTCGAGGTGCGACTCGGCGGGCCCGCCGGTGCCGACGTAGGCGAACCTCCGGTGCCCCAGCGCGACGGCCTGCGCGACCAGCGCGGCGGTCGCGCCCCCGTAGTCGGCCCCCACGTACGGCACGTCCGGCGAGTCCCGCCGTCCGACGCTCACGAACGGGTGGTGCTCGCCGACCAGCCGCGCCAGCTCCTCTTTCCCGATGAACCGCCCGAGCACGATGCACCCGTCGGCGAGCCGCATCCGGTGCGGCCCCGACGTGAACAGCAGCAGGTCACACCCCACCTGCTCGGCCCGCTGCTCGATACCCACCAGGAACGGGTGGTAGAAGTCCGCGGTCGTGCTGGGGAACACCGGCTCGTAGGTGAACACCCCGAGGATCCGGTTGCTGCGGTCCGCCAGCCGGCGGCCGACGACGTCCGCCACGTAGCCGGTGGCGCGGATCGCGTCGAGCACCCGCTGCCGCGTCTCGGGCGCGATCCGGATCTCGCTGTCCGCCCGGTCGTTCAGCACCACCGAGACCGTCGCCTGGCTGACGCCCGTCATCCGCGCGATGTCCCGCTGCGTGACCCGACGCCCCACGACGATCCCCTTCGCTAATGCGTATCAGCACCTTCAGGGCTCGAATCCTGCGCTCGCCCGGGCGGCGCCGTCAAGCGCCGGGGGAGGTTTCGTTACCCGTTCGCGTCAGTGACTAATACGCATTATCAGCGAACTCCCCGCGGTGGTTCGGGTCTGGCAGACACGGGGAGCGTGGCCGCGATCTCGAAGACACAGGGCCGTCGGCGAGCCGTCACGCCTGCGTCACACCGGTGGCGAGACGCTCAGCCACCAAGGCCGTGTCTCTTGGATCTCGCCGCCACCATCCCTGAACGCGTCGACCAGCAGGCCAACCGCCGCAAACGCGGCGCCGCGGGTGGCCGGCCACCCGCGTTCGACACCGAGCGGTACAAGGAACGCAACACCGTCGAACGCGCGGTCAGCAAGCTCAAACAGTTCCGCGCCGTCGCCACCCGCTACGACAAACGTGCCTTCATGTACCTGGCCGCCATCGACGTCGCCATCATCAAAATCTGGCTCCGCGACCTCACCACCAGAGATCCAAGAGACACGACCTAGTCGCGTTCGTGGAGGGGGCGGCCGTCCCAGCGCCACTCGGAGCGGGCCGCTTGGTTGGGGAGGGCGCGGCGGCCGGTGGCCCACAGGAGGAGCTCCCACGGGTCCGGGTGGTCGGGCAGGCCCGGGAAGAGGCGGTCGAGGGCCCGGGCGCACAGGTCGGCGGGCGGGGTCCAGGCGACGCCGGTGCCGGCGGCGGCGTCGAAGGTGTGGACGAGGACCTCGACGACGCCCATGGCGGCGAAGCCCGGGGCGTCGCTGACGCCGTACGGGTGGTACGCCCGGCGCGACGGCGGGGCGAGGGTCACGGCGCCGGCGAGCATCGCGGCGCAGGCGGACAGCGTGCGGAGCAGGCCGAGGGTGCCGCCGGAGCGCTCGACGAAGACGGTGCTGACGGGGCCGCCGTCGTACTGGGAGCGGTAGGCGATCGGCAGGTAGGCGGTCACCGGCGGGTCGGGCACACCGATCTGGGCCGCGTAGGCGAACAGGTCGTCGGCGGCGTGCTCGACGACCTCCCAGCAGGTCCAGGTGAGGGTGCCGGCGGGGCGGTCCCAGCCGTCGTCGGGGACGCCGGCGAGGGCCTCCCGGGCCAGCGCCACCGAGACCAGGACGTCGTCGGAAGGGGTGGTCACGACGCGTACAACCTCCGCACCACGGCTTCGATGTCAGGCTCCTCGATGGTCAGGTCGTGCACCTGGGCGCGCGACGCCACGACGGACAGGATAGCGGCGACCGTCGTCTCGCCGGGAGCGAACGACAGCCGCTGGCGCAGGCCGCCGGCCTCGACACCGACCAGGCGGGTGCCGGGGACGCCGACGAGATCGGGGGCGGGCTCGGTGAGGTCGAGCACGACGATGCGCTCGGCGCCGACCTGGCCGGCGAGCTCGGTGAGGGTGCCGTCGAAGGCGAGCCGGCCGTGGTCGACGACGAGGATGCGCTCGGTGAGGCGGCGCACGTCGCCCATGTCGTGGGTGGCCAGCAGCAGGCTGGTGCCGTGCTGGGCGCGCTGCTCGGTGAGGAACACCCGCAGGCGCTCCTTGCTGAGCACGTCGAGGCCGATCGTGGGCTCGTCGAGGATGAGCAGCTCCGGGCCGTGCAGCAGCGCCGCGGCGACCTCGCCGCGGATGCGCTGGCCGAGCGACAGCTGCCGGACGGGGGTGTCGACGAAATCGCCGAGGGCCAGGCGGTCGACGAGCTCGCCGGTGCGGGCGCGCACCGCGTCGGGGGCGAGTCGGTGGATCGCGCCGAGGGCCCGGAACGAGTCGCGCAGCGGCAGGTCCCACCACAGCTGGCTGCGCTGCCCGAAGACGACGCCGATGCGGCGGGCCAGCTGCCGGCGCTGCCGCAGCGGCTCCAGGCCACAGGTCAGCGCCGTGCCGGAGGTGGGTTTGAGGATGCCGGTGAGCATCTTGATGGTGGTCGACTTGCCGGCCCCGTTGGCGCCGATGTAGCCGACGGCGGCGCCGCGCGGGACGTCGAACGAGAGGTCGTCCACGGCCGTCTTCGCGCCGAACGCGCGGCTCAGGTTCGACACGGAGATGATGTTCACGATCCCGCTCCCGTGTAGTGCCGCAGGCCCGCCCGCCAGCCGAGCAGCGCCACGATCCAGACCGCCGCAGCGGCGACGGGCGAGCACCAGCCGAGGGCGCCCCCGCCCGGCAGGTCGAGCAGGGTCAGCACCGGCAGGTAGGCCACGAACGCCGCCGGCACGACGAACGTGAAGAGCACGCGGACGGGCGTGGCGAACACGCTCGCCGGGAACTGCGCGGCGTAGTTGCCGCCGTACACGAACGACGCGGTGAACTCGGTGCCCTCGACGAGCCAGAACTGCACGGCGGCGGCGCCGACGAAGAACGCGGCGAACAGGGCCGCGCCGGAGCAGACGGTCACCGCGAGCAGCGCACCCTTGGCCGGCGTCCAGTCCACATCGGACGAAGCCAGGGCGACGACGGCGATGGCGGTGCCGGCGACGGTACGGCCGAAGCGCCGCAACGAGATGTCGGCGGTGATCAGCTGGGCGAGGACCGGCAGCGGCCGCAGCAGGAACGCGTCGAGCGTGCCGGCCCGCAGGTAGGTCGGCAGCGCGTCGAGGTGCCCGACGACCAGGTCGGCGAGGCTGAACGAGACGTGCCCGATCGCGAAGACGAGCACCGCGGCGGCGAAGTCGAGGCCGCCGAGCGCGGGCACGTTGGCGAAGATGACGTAGAGCTCGCCGAAGCCGCTGACCGTCGCGCCGAGGCTGGCGAGGATCTCGACCGCGAACGAGCCCCGGTACACCGTCTGCGCCCGCATCCGCAGCCGGACGAGCACCACGTACGGGTTAGCCACCCTGGATCACCAGCTTGCGCGTGCCGAAGCCGAAGACGACCCGGCCGGCGGCGAGCAGCGCGGCGGCCCACGCGGCCTGCACGGCCAGCAGCCGCACCGCGTCCCAGCCGGCGGCGTGGCCCATGAGCACGTCGATCGGGGTCTGCAGCATCGACGGGAACGGGCTGGCGGCGGCGACGGCGGCGAGCCAGCCGGGGAACCAGTGCACCGGCACCGCGAGGCCGCACAGGATGTTGGTGACCAGCAGGTACAGCGTCATCGGGCCGCGCAGGTCCAGCAGCCAGAACGCGGTCAGGTTGACCAGCCAGCGGCACGCGAACGACACCACGACCGCGAGGGCGACGCTCAGCACCCCGAGGGCGTACCCGAGCGGGTCGCCGGGCAGGGCGAGCCCCGTCACCAGCGCGCCGACGGCGAGCGGCGGCAGGCCGCGGGGCAGGAACACGAACGCCGCCCGGCCCAGGTCGGCGGCGAGGTAGGCGAGCATCGGGTCGACGGGGCGGGCCAGGTCGACGGCGACGTCGCCGGAGCGGATGCGCTGCGCCAGCTCGCTCCACGCGAAGAAGTAGACCGGGCCGATGAGGGCCTGCCCGAGCCACACGTAGGTGACGCCCGCCAGCGTGTCGTAGCCGCCGAGGGTGCCGCCGGCCACGGCGACCGTCGCGGTGACGACCCCGGCGCGGATCAGCCCGAAGACGCTGTTGGTGAACGCGCCCGCGAACGCCGCGAGCCGGTAGGTCGACCATCGCCGGAAGCCGATGCCGACGAGCGTCAACCAGAGGCGCACAGCGCGTCACCCTACCTGCCGGCGGCGCTCTTTTCTGTCCGGAACGCCTGCCGGTACGCCGACGGCGAGGTGCGCATGGTCGCGGCGAAGTGGTGCCGGAACGTGACCGGCGTGTCGAACCCGACCGCCGCCGCGATCTGCTCGATCGGCGTGTCCGTCGACTCGAGCAGCGCCAGGCTCGCCTGGACCCGCTGCCGGATCAGCCAGCGGATCGGGCTCGTGCCGGTGGTGCGGGTGAAGTGCCGCAGGTAGGTGCGCGGCGACATGTGCGCCTGCCGGGCCAGCACGTCGACGCTGAGCGGCTCCGCGAGGTGCGCGAGGGCCCAGTCGACGCTGCGGGCGATCCGGTCGTCGCCGACGTCGGCGGGCATCGGCGCCTCGATGTACTGCGCCTGGCCGCCGTCGCGGTGCGGCTGCACGACGAGCCGGCGGGCGACGGCGTTGGCGATCGCGGCGCCGTGGTCGGCGCGCACGACGTGCAGGCACAGGTCGAGGCCGGCGGCACTGCCGGCGCTCGTCCACACGTCGCCGTCGGCGAGGTAGAGGACGCCGGGGTCCACGTGGACGGCGGGGAACCGGCGCCGTAGCAGGTCCGCGTAGCGCCAGTGGGTGGTGGCGCGCCGGCCGTCGAGCAGCCCGGCGGCGGCGAGCGCGAACGCGCCGGAGCAGATCGACAGGATGCGGGCGCCGCGGTCGTGCGCGGCGCGCAGCGCGTCGAGGACCGCGGCCGGCGGGTCCCGGTGCACGTCGGCGACGCCCGGCACGATGACGGTGTCCGCGGCGGCGAAGTCCGTCAGCCCGAACGGGGTGGTGAGCGTCGCCCCGCCGATCATCGGCACCGGCGCGGCGCTCGGCGCGCACACGACCAGGCGATACCAGGGCCGGTCGAACTCCGGGCGGGGCAGCCCGAACACCTCCGTGACGATCCCGGTCTCGAAGGCCGACATGCCCGGATACACCAGAACGGAGACGTCGAGCATGGCGGTATCTTAGCGGAGGGTGGCATTCACGCCACTGTTCCGCCGCCCGGTGCCGGCGACACCATGAACGCATGACCAACACCGCCGCCATCGAGCACTTCGCCGGACGCCTGCGCTTCGAGACCGACGTCAGCGACGTCCACGCCGCGCTGGAGGCCCGCACCCCGGACTACGTCGTCGTCGACTCGCGCGGCGCGCAGGCCTGGGCGCAGGGGCACCTGCCGGGCGCCGTGCACCTCCCGACGGCGCAGATCGCCGGCCGCGCCGCCGAGCTGGTCCCGCCCGGCACCCAGGTCGTCACGTACTGCTGGGGCCCGGGCTGCAACGGCGCCACCCGGGCGGCCCTGGAGTTCGCGAAGCTCGGCTACGACGTCAAGGAGATGCTCGGCGGCTACGAGTACTGGGTGCGGGAAGGCTTCACGTTCGTGTCGCCGACCGGCTCCGACCGGCGCCCCGCCGACGAGCTGACCGCCCCGCGCTGGGCCGTCTCATGTGACTGTTAGCACCGTCTTGCCGACGGCCGTTCTCGACTCGATCGCGGCGTGCGCGTCGGCGGCGCGGGCCAGCGGGAACGCCTGGCCGATGAGGGGCGCGAGCCGCCCGGCCGCGACGTCGTCCAGGGCCCGGGCCAGGTAGGCGCGGAACCGCTCCGGGGGGAGCTGGACCTCGTCGATCCCCGTCGCGGTGACGCCGCGGGACCGCGCGACCGAGGGGTCGGCGGTGGCGAACGCGCCGGCGGGGGTGCCGTGCGCGGAGAACCGGCCGCCCTCCACGACGAGGTCGAACGCGGCGCGGCCGTAGTCGCCGCCGGCGCCGTCGAGGACCACGTCGAGCCCGCCGGTCGCCTCCCACACCGCGTCCGTCCAGTCGGCGACGCTGTAGTCGACGACGACGTCGGCGCCGAGCGTCCGCAGCGCACCGAGCTTGGCGGCACCGCGGGCCGCCGCCACCACCGTCGCGCCGGCGGCCTTCGCGGCCTGGACGAGCAGCGCGCCCATCCCGCCCGCGGCGGCGGTGACGAGCACCCGGTCGCCGGCGACGATCTTCACGATGTCCAGCAACGCCAGGGTGGTGACGCCGTCGTGCAGGACCGCGGCGGCCTCCCGCGGGCCGACCCCGCCGGGCACGTCGACGAGATCGGCGGCGGCGACGGCGACCCGGGTCGCGTAGCCGCCGCCGGCGTGCCCGAGCCGGGCGAGGACCCGCCGGCCGCCGACGGTGCCGGCGACGCCGACGCCCGGCCGGTACGGCGGCGTCACCGGGAAGTAGGCGCTGCGGCCGGCCCGGACCTGGGTCTCCAGCCACAGGGTGTCGGCGGCCTCGACCTCGACGACCACCTCGCCGTCGCCCGGGACCGGGTCGGGCACCTCACGCAGTTGCAGGACTTCCGGCCCGCCGAAGCGGGCGACCTCGATCGCCTTCATGCGCACCAGCGTCGAACATGAAGTGACGTTGAGGTCAAGGGCGTCACAGCACGGCGGTGAACCAGCGCCGTCCGGGGTCGAGGTGGCGCTCGAAGCGCAGGCCCGCGCCGGTCAGGGCGGCGTGCAGCTCGGCGCGGCTCAGCCGGCGGGTGGCGAAGCGGTGTGTCCAGACGGCGGCGTCCGGCGACCCGGTGTCGCGGTACGTGCACATCGCCTGCAGGACCGTGCCGTCGTGGGAGAGCGGGCTGTCGGTCACCTCGATGTCGCCGATGCGGCCGCTGACGGGGCGCATGTCGGCGAACACGCGGTCGAACCACGCCGGCGGCAGCCACTGGACCACGACCCGGCCGGCCGCGTCGAGGTGCCGGCGGCAGGCGGCGAGGAGCCGGCCGCGCAGCCGGTCGTCGGGGGTGTTGCAGAGGTGGCTCGCCAGCAGGACCACCGGGAACCGCCGGTCGAGGTCGAGCGTCTCGATGTCGGCGAGGACGGTGGTGGCGCCGCGCACGTGGGCGAGCATCTCGGCGGAGTTGTCGACGGCCGTCACCGGATGGCCGAGGCCGGTCAGCGGGTGGGTGAGCCGGCCGGCGCCGCACCCCAGCTCGAGGATCTCCGCGCCGGGCGGGACCGCCGCATGGACGAGCGCGGGCTCGCCGGTCGCCGGGAGCAGGCGATACAGGTCGACGGGACAGCCGTCCCGGGTGACTGCGCCGTTCACACCACTCACGGTCCCACAGTTCGGGTGACTTCGCGGACCCCGAAGGGTGGGGCGTGCATGGGTGGGGCCCGGCTGGGCAGGAGGTCGTCCGTGGAGAGCCAGTTCACCAGCGACGTCATGCTCAGCGTCAACGGTCACCCGCAGCAGCTGCGGACCGACAACCGGGCGACCCTGCTCGACGTGCTCCGCGAGCAGCTGCAGCTGCCGGGCACGAAGAAGGGCTGCGACCACGGCCAGTGCGGCGCGTGCACGGTCCTGCTCGACGGCCGGCGGGTGAACAGCTGCCTGATCCTCGCCGTCACCTGCCAGGACGCCGAGGTGACGACGGTCGAGGGGCTCAGCAGCCGCACCGCGACCCACACGGCGGCGCCGCCGGACGAGCGCCCGGCGCTGCACCCGATGCAGGAGGCGTTCGTGGCGCACGACGCGATGCAGTGCGGCTTCTGTACGCCCGGCCAGATCTGCTCCGCCGTCGGCATGCTCGAGGAGGCCCTTGGGGAGGAGGGCGTGACGCTGGACGAGCACGAGATCCGGGAACGGATGTCGGGCAACCTCTGCCGCTGCGGCGCGTACACCAACATCGTCGCCGCGATCCAGTCGTCGATCGGGGTGGCCGCGCGATGAGACCGTTCGCCTACCAGCGGGCCGGCGAGGCCGGGTCCGCCGTCGCGGAGATGGCGCACCCCGGTGCCGCGTTCCTCGCCGGCGGCACCAACATCGTCGACCTGATGAAGCTCGGCGTCACCACGCCCGACCTGCTCGTCGACGTGACCGGCCTGCCGCTGCGGGACATCGAGGAGCTGCCCGACGGCGGGATCCGCGTCGGCGCGCTCACCGCCAACAGCGACCTCGCCGCCGACCCGATGGTGCGGACCAGGTTCCCGGCGGTCGCCCTGGCGCTGCTGTCCGGCGCGTCGGCGCAGCTGCGCAACCGGGCCACCCTCGGCGGGAACCTGTTGCAGCGCACCCGCTGCCGGTACTTCACCGACGTCACCAAGGCGTGCAACAAGCGGCAGCGGGGGTCCGGCTGCGACGCCCGCGACGGCGAGCACCGCGACCTCGCGATCCTCGGCGCCTCCCCGCAGTGCGTCGCGACGAACCCGTCGGACCTCGCGGTCGCCCTGGTCCTCGTCGACGCCCGGGTCGAGCTGCTGACGCCGGACGGGCCCGCGCAGATGAGCGTGCACGAGTTCTTCCGGCTGCCCGGCGAACGGCCGGAACGCGACACGAACCTCCCGCCGGGGGCGCTGATCACCGCCGTGGTGCTGCCGGCCAGCCCGATCGCGCGGCTGTCGACGTACCGGAAGGTCCGCGACCGCTCGTCGTTCGCGTTCGCCGCCGGGTCGGTCGCCGCCGCCCTGGACGTCCGCGACGGGATCGTGCGGGACGTCCGGCTGGCGTACGGGGCGGTCGCGCACCGGCCGTGGCGGGCGTACGCGGCGGAGCGGATGCTGCGCGGCGCGACCGCGACCGTCGACAGCTTCGAACGGGCCGCGGACGAGGAGCTCGCCGCGGCGAGACCGCTGCGGGACAACGCGTACAAGGTGCCCCTGATCCGCAACCTGACGGTCGGGGTCCTGCGGGGGATGACGGAGGCCAGCTGGTGACCACCGCGGTGAGAAGGACGGCGCCGCCCGCGATCGGGGTGGCGAGCCCGCGCGTCGAGGCGTGGGACAAGGTCACCGGCCGCGCGCCGTACGCCATCGACCATCCGGTGCCCGGCGCCGCCTACGCGTGGGTGGTGCAGTCGACGGTCGCCCGCGGGGTCGTCACCGGCGTCGACACGTCGCGGGCGCTTGCGGAGGACGGCGTCCTGGCGGTCCTGTGGCACGGCAACGCGCCCCGCCTGGAGCCCGTCGGCGATCCGGAGCTGCTGCTCCTGCAGTCGCCGCGCATCTCGTTCCGGGGGCAGGTCGTCGCCGTCGTCGTCGCGACGTCGCCGGAGGCCGCCCGGGCCGGCGCCGATCTCGTGCGGGTCAGCGAGGGCGGGACCATCGCCGACACGGTGCTGCGGATCGACCATCCCGCGCTGTACCAGCCGGTGCAGGTCAACGCCGGCTACCCGGCCCGGTCCGCGATCGGCGACGTCGACGCCGGGCTCGCCGCCTCGGCGGTGCGGGTCGACGCGACCTACCGCACGCCGGCGGAGCACCACTGCGCGATGGAGCCGCACGCGACGACCGCGTTCTGGGAGCGCGGCTGCCTCGTCGTGTTCGACGCGACCCAGGCCTCCACGTCGGTCCACGACGTGCTCGCCGGCCTGTTCGAGCTGCCGCCGTCCGCGGTGCGCGTCGTCAACGAGCACGTCGGCGGCGGCTTCGGCGGCAAGGCGGCGACCGCGGCCAACACGATCCTCGCGGCGATGGCGGCGCGGTTCGTGGGCCGGCCGGTGAAGCTGTCGCTGACCCGGCAGCAGGTCTTCGCGCTCGGCGGCTACCGCACGCCGACGATCCAGCGGATCCGCCTCGGCGCGTCGGCGCAGGGCGAGCTGCTCGCCATCGGACACGACGCGGTCAGCCAGACGTCGCAGCTGGCCGAGTTCGTCGAGCAGAGCGCGGTGCTGTCGCGGCACATGTACGCCGCGCCGAACCGGCTCACGACGCACCGGGTGGTGGCCCTCGACGTGCCGACCCCGGGATGGATGCGGGCACCCGGCGAGTGCCCGGGGTCGTTCGCCCTGGAGTCCGCGATCGACGAGCTGGCGTTCGCCGGGAACTGGGACCCGGTGCGGTTCCGGATCGACAACGAGCCGCCGGAGCACCCCGAGGAGCGGATCCCGTTCTCCAGCCGGCATCTCGTCGAGTGTCTGGAGGCGGGGGCGGAGCGCTTCGGCTGGGCCGCCCGCGACCCGCGCCCCGCCGTCCGCCGCGACGGCGAGTGGCTGATCGGCACCGGCGTCGCCGCCTCCACCTACCCGGCGATCACGTGGCCCTCGACGGCCCTCGCCCGGGCGACCGCCGACCACCGCTTCGACGTGGAGGTCAACGCCGCCGACATCGGCACCGGCGCCCGCACCGTCCTGCGCCAGATCGCCGCCGACGCGCTCGCCGTGCCCCTCGAGCACGTCGCGATCGCCGTCGGCGACTCGGCGATCGGCCCCGCCACCGTCGCGGGCGGCTCGATGGGCACCGCCTCCTGGGGCTGGGCCGTCACCAAGGCGTGCCGCCTGCTGCGCGAGCGCATCGACCGCGACCATGGCGGCACGGTCCCCGACGGCGGCGTCGCCGTCCGCGCCGACACCACCGTCGACGTCCGCGACCGGCCGGACTTCGCCCGCGACGCGTACGGCGCCCAGTTCTGCCAGGTCCGCGTCTCCACCGTCACCGGCGAGGTCCGCGTCGACCGCCTGCTGGGCGTCTTCGCCGCCGGCCGCATCGTCAACCCCACCACCGCCCGCTCCCAGCTCATCGGCGGCATGACCATGGGCCTGTCCGGCGCCCTGCTGGAGCGCTCCGTCGTGGACCCCCGCACCGGCGACTTCGTCACCGGCGACCTGGCCGCCTACCACGTGGCCGTCAACGCCGACGTCCCGCGGATCGAGGTCGTCTTCCTCGACGAGGAGGACCCCCACCTCAACCCCATGGGCGTGAAGGGCATCGGTGAGCTGGGCATCGTCGGCACCGCCGCCGCCGTGGCCAACGCCGTCCACCACGCCACCGGCATCCGGGTCCGCGACCTTCCCATCGGCCTGGAGCACCTCGTCCCCAGAGCCCACTGACGTGGCCCGGGCAGACCAGCGAGCCGGTGCGCCCGGACCGTGCTCAGAGGAGGCTGTGCACCAGGAGCGGAGCATCCGCGGCATTCTTCGCCGGATTGATGCGCCTGTGGCGCCGTCAGGCCAGCGTCATGATGTAGCGGCCGACCAGCGAGTGGACGTTTACCCACATGAATCGGTTGTTCCCGTCGACGACCGTGGGGCGGGGGGTTTCCTACACCCGGTCCGGGCGACTCACGATGCCGCTCGAGGTGGAGTACCAGCTCGACGGCCGCACGTATGACCTGGGTCATCTGCACCGCCGGACCTACTCCACCGGATTCGTCGTGCTCCACAAGGGGAACCTGGTGCACGAGTCGTATCCAGGACTGTTCGCCGGACCCGGCGTGCGCTTCCAGCTGTTCTCTCTCACCAAGTCGATCACATCCATCCTGGTCGGGATCGCTCTCGACAACCGCATGATCATCGACGTCTCCGACATGGTCACCCAATACCTTCCGAATCTCGCCGGGACCGCCTACGACGGTGTGTCGGTCGAGCACCTGCTCGACATGACGAGCGGGGCGGGGACGGTGGAGTCGTGGACCGATCCCGAGAGCGACATCGCCCGGTTCACCGACGCGATCTTCACGGGCGGTTCCCTGGAGGCGGTGGTCCGGTCGGTCGCCAGGTTCGCCCGGCCCGGTGCGGCGTTCAACTACTCGACGATAGACACCCAGGTGCTGGGATGGGTCCTGGAGGCCGCCAGCGGCACCAGCCTGGCAGAGTTCGCATCCCGGTGGCTGTGGAGCAGGATAGGTGCTGACCACGATGCCTACTACTGGCTCAGCAGGGAGAGCGGCCGAAGCGCGATCGGCGGCGGATCCTTCAACGCCACTGTCCGGGACCTCGCGCGCATCGGCCAGCTGATGTCTCATAGAGGTGCGATCGGAGGGCAGCGGATCGTGTCGCGGGCTTGGGTCGAGCGCAGCTGGCGAGATGTCAAACCACACCTCGTGGCAGGCGCGCTGGGCCGGCAGCAGCCGGACCACTACGGCTACGCGAATCACTGGTGGACGGTCACAGGCGGCGGTCGCCACACGTTCGCCGCCCTCGGCATCTATGGGCAGTACCTGTACGTCGACCCGGATGCGGACATCGTCATTGCCAAGTGCAGCGCCTGGCCGGTGGAGGAAGACCCCCACCTCGACCGGGAAACGGTCGTCGCCCTGAACGCCGTAGTCCGTCACCTCGAAGGCATGGACGCCTTCGCGGCGGCACGTTCAGGCTGACCGGTGACGAAGGATGACGCCACCTTCCATGATCGGCCCCGGGACGGTCAGCCGAGCGCCTCGACCGGGGGGATCACGTAGTACGCGCCGGTCAGCGGGGTCGTGTAGCGGGTGAGGGCGTCGCGGACGCCGTCGTCGGTGCCGGCCATGCGGCGCAGCATCTCGGCGAGCGGGTGCTGGGTGGCGCAGAAGCCGACGAACATCGTGCCGTGCTCGCCGACGGTGCCCCAGGCGGTGTTGCGGCGGTAGATCTTCAGCTCCTCGCCGTCCGCCGAGGTGATCACGGTGCGCGAGACGTGGGAGGTCGGGGGCTGGCGGTCCTCGTCGAGTTCGACGCTGTCGGCCTTGGTTCGGCCGATGACGAGCTCCTGATCGGCGACGGGCAGCGCGTCGAACGCCGCGGTGTCGTGGTGCCACTGCTGGACCAGGGCGACGGCGCACCCGTCGGCGGTGGCCACGGACGGGGCGAGGCTGCGCGGCGGGTTCTCGGTGCCGTCGATGAAGCCGGTGAGGTCGCGGTCGTGGTGGTACACCCACCCGGCGACGTCCGAGGCGCGGTCGGCGACGGGGGCGAGCACGGCCAGGGCGGCCCGCGTGTAGTCGAACAGGGCGGTGCGGTCGGCGCCCGCCAGCCACAGCCACGCGTCGTGCTGCGTCGCCGGCATCGTGAAGCCGTCCGGACCGGTCACCGGCGCGTCGAAGTCCCTGACGTCGGGCGCGGCGCCCCACAGGCTGGGGCGGATGCCGATGACGACGTTGACGGCACCGGTCGCGGGCATCGGCTCGCCGACCGCGGTCAGCGCCGCCAGCAGCGCTCGCGGGTCGGTGCCGGGGCGCAGGTCGAACTCCAGGTATGCGTGCTCGGCCATGGCGGCGGCGAAGATGCCGGGCTGCGGGGTCGGGGGCATGGCACCGATCGTACCGGCGCAAGATCCACACCAGTACTTTTGTCACCGCCGATCGGGTACCGCCGTCTCTGCCGCCGCGCGTGGGCTGGTCATAGCGTCATGGCATGAGCACAGTCGAGCTGGATCGGGTGTCGTACGCGTACCGCGGCGGCGGCCTCGCGGTGCGGGACGTGTCGCTGCGGATCGAGGCCGGTGAGGTCGTCGCGATGCTGGGGCCCAACGGCGCCGGCAAGTCCACGACGCTGCTCCTGCTGCTCGGCATGCTGCCGCCGCGGACCGGCACCGCCAAGCTGTTCGGCGGGCCGGTCGCCCGCGCGGTCGCCGACGGCAGGGTCGGGGCGATGCCGCAGGCCGGCGGCGTCCCGCCCCGGTCGAGCGTGCGTGACCTCCTGGAGTTCCTGCACGCGGTGTACCCGCGGCCGATGCCCGTCGCCGAGGCGATCGCCCTCGCCGACCTGGACGGGCTCGCCGGGCGGACCGTGGAGCGGCTCTCCGGCGGTCAGCAGCAGCGGCTGCGCTTCGCGATGGCGGTCATCGGCCGGCCGGACCTGCTGATCCTCGACGAGCCGACGGCGGCGCTCGACGTGCAGTCGCGGCGCGCGTTCTGGGCCGCGATCCGCGGCTACGCCGCGCAGGGCCGCACCGTCCTGTTCTCCACGCACTACCTGGAGGAGGCCGACGACAACGCCGACCGGATCGTGGTGCTGGACCGTGGCCGCGTGATCGCCGACGGCACCGCCACGAGCGTGAAGCGGATGGTCACGGTCCGCACCGTCAGCGTGGCCGACCAGGAGAGCGGGCAGGACGGCGGGTTCGAGCGGCTGCCGGGCGTCGTCGCCGTCGCTCGGCGGGACGGGCGGGTCGTGCTCACCACGACCGACTCCGACGCGACCGTCCTCGCCCTCGCCGCCGCGGGCCTGCTGCGGGACCTCGAGGTCGTCGGCGCCGGCCTGGAGGACGCGTTCCTGACCCTCACCGGAAACCTCAGCGGAGTGTGATCGCGATGTTCGCCTATGTACGACTGGAGCTGCGGCGGCTCGGCAGGATGCCGGGACTGCTGATCTTCGCGGTGCTGATGCCCCTGCTGAGCTATCTGCTGTTCACCAACCTGCATGGGCTGACCGGGCAGGACAAGGACGTCGCCGCGACGTACACGATGGTGAGCATGGCCGGCTACGGGGCGATCGGCGCCCTGCTCAACTACGCCTCGGGCGTCGTGGTCGACCGGTCGATCGGATGGATGCGGCAGCTGCGGCTCACGCCGCTGTCGCCGGTGCGCGTCGTCGTCGGCAAGGGGCTCACGGCGATGGCGACGGCGATCGTCCCGGTCGTCGCGCTGTGCGCCGCCGCCGTGGCCGTCAACGGGGTCCGGCTCGATGTGGGCCAGTGGCTGGCGATCGTGCCGCTGCTGTGGTTCGGGTCGCTGCCGTTCGCCTTGCTGGGGCTCGGCATGGGGTATCTCGCGACGGCGCAGACCGTGCAGCCGCTGAACCTGCTGGTGTACCTGGGGATGTCGATCGTCGGCGGGCTGTGGCTGCCGCTGGACGCGATGCCGGGCTGGGTGGCGGCGGTCGGGCGGTGGCTGCCGACCCACGCGTATGCCGACATGTCCTGGCAGGTCGCCTTCGGCGGCGCGCCGACCGGCGCCGACGTGCTGACCCTGGCCGCGTGGCTGGTCGTGTTCACGGTTCTGGCCGTCGCCGGCTTCCGCCGTTCGGTCCGCAGCACCGCGGGCCTGTAGGCCCAGACGTGCCGGATGGCCTGGAGGCTAGGGTGGAGCGCATGCCCAGGAAGCGGTGGAGGCCGTCGGTCGGCGGCCTGCTCTGGGTCGGCGTGTGGACGTTTCCGCTGCTGGGCCCGATCGACACGATCACACCGCAGCACGGTGGCGTGGTCGCCGGGGTCGGCCTGGCGCTGTTCACGGCCCTCTACGTCACCGTCACCACGTTGGGCTTCGACCACCGCGACGACCTGCGCCGCGTGGCCGACATCGGGTTCGGGACCGTCGCGGCCCTTGGCGTGGCGCTGGCCGCCGCGTATGGCGAGCGGTGGCTGATCGTGCTGCTGTTCGTGTCGACGTGCGGCATGGCGGTGTATGGCGGCCGCCCCCGGATGACGGTCGGGCTGGCCGTGCTGCTGGCCGTGGTAGCGGTCGAGGCGGTCCTGGGCTGGCTGCAGCACGCGGAGACCGCGGCGCTGCTCAGCGTCATCGTCGGCACGGTCCTCGCGTCGGGGCTGGTGGGCGCGGTCCGCCAGATGGGCCGGTTGATCCGCGAGCTGCAGGGGGCGCAGGAGGCGCTGGCGGTCGCCGCGGTCGCGGAGGAGCGGCTGCGGTTCTCCCGCGACCTGCACGACCTGCTCGGCCACACGCTGTCGGTGATCGTCGTCAAGGCCGAGGTGGTGCGGCGCATCGCCGAGCGGGATCCGGCCGCGGCGGCGGCGCAGGCCGCGGACATCGAGGACATCGGCCGGCGCGCGCTCGTCGAGATCCGGGAGGCGGTCACCGGGTATCGGGAGAGCGGCCTGACCGCCGAGCTGACCCGCGCGAAGGGGGTGCTGTCCAGCGCCGGGATCGCCGCGACGGTGCAGCGGACGGCGGACCCGCTGCCGGACGACGCCGACCGGCTCCTCGCGTGGGCGCTGCGGGAGGCGACGACGAACGTGGTCCGGCACAGCGGCGCGCAGCGCTGCGACATCGAGATCTCCACCGTGGACGGTGCGGCGGCGCTGCGGGTCGCGGACGACGGCGGGGCGGCCACCGCGGTGGCGCCAGGGGCAGCGGCATCGGGGAACGGGCTGCGGGGGCTCACCGAGCGGCTCGCCGCGGCCGGCGGCAGCCTGGAGGCGGGGGCCCGGGACGGTGGCGGGTTCACGCTCGTTGCGAGACTGCCACTGTGATCAGGGTGCTGCTCGCCGAGGACCAGGGCATGATGCGGGGCGCGCTGGCGCTGCTGCTGGACCTGGAGCCCGACATCGAAGTGGTGGCGCAGGTCGCGACCGGCGACGAGATCGTCCCGGTCGCGGAGCGGGTCCGGCCCGACGTGGCGCTGCTGGACATCGAGATGCCCGGCGGCGACGGGATCACCGCGGCCGCGCGGCTGCGCGACCGGGTGCCGGGGTGCCGGGTGCTGATCCTGACGACGTTCGGGCGGCCCGGGTATCTGCGCAGGGCGATGGAGGCCGGCGCGAGCGGCTTCCTGGTGAAGGACGGTCCGGTCGAGGAGCTCGCCGCCGCCGTCCGGCGGGTCCACGCGGGCGGCAGGGTCGTGGACCCGGCGCTCGCCGCGGCGGCCCTGGCGGCCGGGCCCGACCCGCTCACCGACCGGGAGCGCGACGTGCTGCGCGAGTCCGCGGGCGGCGCGACGGTCGCCGACATCGCCGGGCGGCTGCGCCTGTCGGAGAGCACGGTCCGCAACTACCTGTCGGCGGCGATCACGAAGACCGGCACCCGCAACCGCATCGAGGCCGTCGGCGTCGCGCAGTCCAACGGCTGGCTGTGACGCCGCTTCCGGCGTGCGGCGTCGCTCGGCGCTTCCGGCGTGCGGCGTCGCTTGGTGCGGCTTTCGGTGTGCGGCGTCGCTGGGCGCTTTCGGTGTGCGGCGACGTGTGGCGATGGCCGTGCGGCGTCGCCTGCTGGCGTTGTCGGCGGGTGGCGTCGCGGCGTGGAACGGGCGGCGTGCCGGCGTCGCGCGGGTCGGTCGGCGGTGGGTGGCCGGCGCACGGCCGGATGGATCGGGTCCGGCGGAGCGGAGGCGACGGTGCGGGCTGGGAAGCGGTCCGGCGGCGTGGAGGGCGACGGCGCGGGCTCGGAAGCGGTCCGGCGGGCGGTGCGGGTCATGCGGTCAGGCGGGTGACGGTGGCGCCGGGGGACTGGTGGCGCTGCCAGTGGCGGAGCATCGGGGCGGGGTCCCAGCCGAGCTCGCGGGAGCGGTAGACGGCGTCCGTGCAGTGCGCCGTCCAGCTCGCCGGGGCGGTGTCGGCCGAGCGCAGCAGCTCGTCGCGGAGGTCCTGCAGGACGCGGATCGAGTGCTCGAACGCGGGCACCTCCCGCTCGCGGTCGTCCAGCTCGGCCATCCAGTCGACGTCGCGGCCGTCGCAGACGGTGCACGCGCACCCGAAGAGGCCGGGGTCGGGATGGCGGCGGCGCGCCCTCGCGATGGCGTTGATGCGGCGGTACGACAGCGCCGGCGCGAACACCGCGGACGGTGCCGCCGGCCGGAAGCCACGCGCCACCGGACCGGACTGGGGCGCGGGCCGGGGCGTCAGGTGGCGCAGGCCCGCCACGGTGCCGACCGCGGCGGCCGCGGCGCCGTGGCACAGCGCGCCGAGCGCCGACACGTCGCAGCGCAGCAGCAGCGTCGGCACCCCGCAGCCGAGGACCGCGAGGAGCCCTTCCACCACGCCGGGCAGGGCGAAAGGGTCGCGGCTCGCCTCCAGCACCAGCGCGACAGGGCCGCCCGCGGCGCGGATGTGACCGGTCAGGACGGTGCGGTGCAGGCGGTCCTGGAGCCAGATCGGGTGCAGCGGCAGGACGGCGATCGTGTCGGGCAGGACCGCGGCGCGGTGCAGGATGCCGGCGAGGCCCGGCTCGTCGCCGCTGTCGACGTACCCGGAGTCGGTGAGCACGGGCACGCCCAGCTCCCGCTGGCGGCGCAGCCAGCGCGGGTTGAATGGCGCGCTCGCCGGCAGCCGGGCCGGTCCGGCGTAGCGGGCCGCGTCGAGCAGCAGCGGCGCCTCGAAGTGGCGTTGGCGCAGCAGGTACGCGGCGGTGGCGAGCAGGCCCGCCTCGTCCCGCTGAAACGGTGAGATGACGAGGCCCGCGCCGGGGCGCTCGGCGATCGGCGCGCAGCGCAGCGCCTGGTTGGCCGAGCAGTGCACCAGCAGCGTGCCTTCGGTGATCATGGCATTCGTCAGTCCCGTCACTCTTGGTCCATCGAGCGTAACCAATCGTGCGGTATTCACGAACATTCATGTTCGAACTGGTGTTCTATCTGAACTCTCAGTTGCAGGTGTACGTGAAGGTCGCCGTGTCGGAGGCGGTGCTGGGCGCGATCACCTGCAGTGTGGTGGTGGAGGTGCCGGCCGCCCGCCGGACCTCCGCCTCCCAGCTGTCGGTGAAGGTCTTCGACCGCAGCGTGGCGCCGTGCTCGTTGCCGCCGTCGACGGTGTACCGCAGCCGGACGTCGGGGCTGGAGACCGTGATCGTGACGGTGACCTTGACCCTGACGTACTTCGTCGAGCGGGGGCAGGGGCCGGTGACGCTCGCCGGCTCGAGGCTGATCCGCGCCGCGGTGACGTGCGGCTTGGCCGGAGACGTCTTGGGCGTGGCGCTCTGCTCCGCGGCCGGCGGGCTCGTGGCCCCGGCCGGTGCCGTCGAGGCGGCGACCGCCACCACGGGCTCGGCCGCCGCCGACCTGGGGCGCGGCCGGTTCGGCTCGGAGGACGAGCCGAGCAGGGCGAACGCGGCCAGGCCGGCGACGAGGACGAGGATCGCCGCGCCGCCGGCGATGAGCAGCAGCGTCAGCCGGGAGCCCGGGCCGGCCGGCTCCTCGTCCCGCTCCGGGGTCAGCCACGCGGGACGGTCGGGCTCCTCCGCTTCGATCACGGGCAACAGTGCACCACGGCGTGTCAACGCCGCGCCGGCCGGTGTCGCGGCCCTGTTCCCGTCGGCGCGTCGGCGCAGCTCCGCCCCGGTGTCGCAAGCACCGCGCCGGTGTTTCAGCGCCGCGCCCGTGGTCCAAGCGCGACGCCGCCGTTGCGTCGTTGGTTCAAGCGCGGCGCCGCCGTCGCGCCGGTGGTTCAAGCGTGGTGGCGCGTCGCGCCGGTGGTTCAGTACAGCGCCGCGTCGCGCCGGTGGTTCAAGTGCGGTGCCGCGTCGTGCCGGTGGTTCAGTGCAGCGCCGGGTAGCCGCCCACCATGCTGCCCTGCGCCTCGGCGCGGACGGCGGCGGCCGCGGCGGTGACCGAGCCGGCGGTCGCGACCCGGTCGACGACCGCGGCGACGACCTTCGGCGTGGCGAACGACGTGCCGCTCCACGTCGCCCAGCCGCTGCTGAACAGGTCATGGTTGATGTAGGTGCTGACGACGTCGGCGCCGGGCGCGGCGACGCTCACCCACGGGCCGGTGTTGCTCCACTCGCAGATCGCGGTGCCGTCGTGCGCGGCGACGGCGAGCAGCCGGTCCGCCCACGCCTCGCCGCTCGCGGTGAACGCGGCCGGCCAGAACGGCCGGTCGGCGACGCCGTTGTTGCCGGCGGCCGCGACCACGACCCGGTCGCCGCCGGCGAGGAACGTCCGCAGGGCCGCGGACAGCGCCGCGGGCGGCAGGTCGCCGATCGAGTAGCCGCCGAGGGACAGGTTGAGCACGTCGGTGTCGGTGAGGGCGGTGATCGCGGCGGCGAGGTCGGCCTCGGTGCACACGCCGAAGCTGTCGAGGACCTTCACGATGCGGACCTGCGCGCCGGTGGTGCCCTGCGCGACGACGCCGGCGATGAAGTTGGCGTGGCCGACGTCGGAGTCGAGCATGCCGTCTCCGTCGCCGTCGGTGACCGTCTCGTGGTTCTCCGGCGTCGCGGTGTAGCAGCCCTCCGGGAGCGGGCTGTTCAGCCAGATGCCGGTGTCCATGACGGTGACCCGTACCGGCGACGCGTGATCCGACGAGATCAGCTTCGCCGAAGGGGCGTCCACCGCGACCGGCGGGCCGAACGGGCCGCCGTGCTCGTGCGGCGTCGACATGAAGACGTGGTTGGCCCCGACGACGGAGCCCTGCGGCAGCTGGCCGCGCAGGCGGCGGACGGCGTCGGAGACGTCGAGGCCGGACGTGCGCAGGCGGCGCAGGCCGGACGCCGGCTCGTCCTCGGCGATCTCGCTGGTGCGGTGGCCGAGCCCGACCAGGGTGCGGTGGGCGATCGCGGTGCTCGCGTCCTGGACCAGGATCTCGTCGGCGACGAACCGGACGGTCCGGCCGGCGTGCGACTCGGTGCGCAGCCACGGCAGTCCGGACAGGCGCGCGTCGCGGGTCGCCAGCCACCGTTCGAGACGATCTCGTGCAACGGACATGCTTGCTCCTCAGTGCTCAGCTAGAGACGGACCGGTGACAAGAGACGGCGGCGCGGCGCCGTGATACACATCGGAGGTGTCCACCACCGCCGATGAGCTGGCGCAGCGGCTGTTGCCGATTGTGATGGCCGATCCCGTCAAGGCCAAAATGCTCGCGGACGCGGCGTTGCGCGACGCCCAGCGCGCCGGTGACCGCGCGGCGCAGGCGGTGGCGCTGCGGACGCTCGGCCTCGCCGCCCGGGCCCGGCACGACGCGGCGGGCGCGGACCGGCATCTGCGCGCGTCGATCGCGGTCGCGCGGCGTCACCGGCTGACGCAGTACGAGGCGGAGTCCCGGATGAGTCACGCGCTCATCCTCGACGATCTCGGCCGGCCCACCGCGGCGCTGCGCGAGATCGACCGGGCGATGGCCGACCTGCAGGGGCAGCGCCGCGCCCGGGCCTCGATGCAGCGCGCCCTGATCCTGCGCCGGCTCGGCTTCGAGCGGGAGGCGATGGAGCTGTACCGGGATGCGCTGCGGGCGTTCCGGCGCTCCGGTGACGCGGTGTGGGAGGCCCGCACGCTGACCAACCGCGGGGTGCTGCACGGCTTCCGCGGCAACCTCCGCCTCGCCGAGGCCGACCTGCGGGCGGCGCAGGCGCTGTACAACCGGCTCGGGATGTCGACCGCCGCGGCGCAGGTGGAGCACAACCTCGGCTTCGTCGCGGCGCAGGCCGGCGACGTGCCGACGGCCCTGGCCCGCTACGACCGGGCGCACGACCGGCTGTGGAAGACCGGCGTCGACGCCGTCAGCCTCCTGGACCGCGCGGAGCTGCTGCTGTCGGTGCGGCTGCTGCCCGAGGCCGGCACGGCGATCCGTGCGGCGATCGCCGCCTGTACCGACGGACACCTCGACTCGGTGCTCGGCCAGGCGCACCTGATGATGGCGCGGCTGGCGCTGCTCACGAGCGGCGGCTCCGGCCCTGTTTCCGGGGCTTCCGGCACGCCCGGCGCTTCCGGCACTTTCGGCACGGACGAGTCGCGGGCGGCGGCCGCGGCGGCGCGGAAGGTGTTCGCGCGGCAGAAGCGCGCGGTGTGGATCGCCCGGGCCAGGGTCGCGGAGCTGGCGGCGGTCGTCGCGTCGGGCCGGGCGCACCGCGGGACGCTGCGGGACCTGTGGACCGCCGGGCGGGCCCTCGTCGACGCCGGCTGGCCCCATCCCGGCTGGGAGGCGCTGCTGGACGCCGCGCAGCTCGCGGTCGGCCTCGGTGAGCACGGCACCGCCGCCGACCTGCTGCAGGAGGCGGCGGCCGCGGCGAAGCTCGGCCCGGCGCCGCTGCGGGTGCGGTGGGCGCACGTCCGGGCCCGCCTGGACCTCGCTCGCGGCGCGACCGCCGAGGCGGCCCGGGCGGCGACCGCCGGGCTGCGGATCGCCGACGAGTACCGGGCCAGCCTCGGCGCCACCGAGCTGCGCGTGCGCGGCAGCGTCGAGGCCGCCGCGCTCGCCGGGCTCAGGCTGCGGCTCGCCCTCGACCACGGCGGGCCGCGGGAGGCGCTCACCTGGGCGCAGCGGTGCCGGTCGGCGGCGCTGTCCCTGCCGCCGACGCACCCGTCCAGCGACCCGGTCGTCGCGCGGGCCCTCACCGAGCTGCGCCGTATCACCGGCGAGCTGGCCGCGGCGCCCGCCGGCCCGCAGCGCGCGGGGCGGCTGCTGCGGCGGCAGCGGTCCCTGGAGGCGGAGATCCGGCGCCGCTCCTGGCGGGTGCCCGGCTCGCGGCCCGCGGCGCGCACGGACGTGCCGTTCGCGTCGCTGGCCGCCGCGCTGGACGGGCGGGTGCTGTTCGAGCTGCTCGCCATCGACGGCGTCCTGCACGCGCTGGTGGTGTTCCCCTCGGCTGGCGGGCACCGGGTCGCGCGGCGCGTCGTCGGGCCGATCGCGCCGGTGGCCGCGGAGCTCGAGCACCTGCGGATCGCGCTCAGCGCGGAGATCCTCGGGCACGGCGGTACCAGCGCAGAACGCGTCGACCGGGGCGCCGGTGCGCTCGACCGGCTGCTGCTCGACCCTGTCGCCGACCTGATCGGCGACGGCCCGCTCGTGCTCGTGCCGACCGGTGCGCTGCACGCGATGCCGTGGACGATGCTGCCCAGGCTGCGAGGGCGGTCGATCACCGTCGCGCCGTCCGCGGCGATCTGGTGGCGGGTCGCGACCCAGCCGCCCGCCGACGGGCCCACGGTGCTCGTCGGCGCGCCGTCCGCGGCGCAGGCGGCCGCCGAGGTCGCGCAGATCGCCCGTGACCAACGCGTGCCGCCGACCGTGCTGGCGGGGGAGCGGGCCCGGGTGGCGCCGGCGCTCGCCGCCCTCGACGGCGCGGCGATCGGGCACATCGCCTCGCACGGCGAGTTCCGGGTGGACAACCCGCTGTTCTCGTTCCTCCTCCTCGCCGACGGCCCGCTCACCGTGTACGACCTGTCGGCGCTGCGCCGGCCGCCCGCGCTGCTGGTGCTGTCGGGCTGCGACACGGGCCTCGCCGAGGTGCACCCCGGTGACGAGCTGATGGGGCTGGTCGCGGCGCTGCTCAACATGGGCACGGCCACCGTCGTCGCGAGCACCGGGCCCGTCGACGACGGCGCGACGCGGCTGCTGATGCGCGACCTGTACGGCCATCTCGGCGTGGGCCACCCGCCGGCGACCGCCCTGGCCCTGGCGCAGGCGGCGGCCGACCCCTCGGTGCGGGCGAGCACCGGCAGCTTCGTCTGCTTCGGGGCGGGGTGAATTTTTCTCTCATTTGACTGGCGGAAGTGTCAGACCCGGGCTCTACGATGTGCCGCATGCGACGGGTGGTGACTTCGGCTCTCCTGCTGCTGGTGCTCGGCGCGCTGGTGGCGTGGGGTGTCGGCGGCGCGCTCGGGCTGTCGTTCGCCCCGGTGTCCGTGCCGGTCGAGCGGGCCGCCGCCGCGCCCGCCACCCCGCTCGTCGCGGCGCCGGCGATCAGCGTGATCAGCGTGCCGGCCGAGCCGCGGCTCACCCTCGCCGCGAAGGCCGTCGCCGACGCGCTCGTCCGGCGCGGCCTGCCCGCGCCCGCGATCGGCCAGGAGCCCGCCGAGGGTCCCGGCATGCCGTTGCGGGTCGTCGTCGGCGTCGCGCCGTTCGGCAGCTCGCTGGAGGCCTATCGGCTCGGCGGCGACGGCACGGCGATCACGATCGAGGCCGCCGGCGTCGCGGGCGCGGCCACCGGCCTGTATGCGGTCGCCGACCGGATCCGGTCCGGCTCGGCGGTGCTGCCCGCCCCTGATCTCACCGGCGCCCCCGCCGTCTTCGCGCCGCGGCTCGGGCTGCGGCTCACCGACGCCGGGTCCGTCGGCCGGGAGCCCGACCCGGCCGCGTTCGCCGCCGGCACCGACTATTCGCTCAACACCGACGTCGTCGTCGGCGCCCTGCTGCCCGCCGCGCCGTGGGTCGACCAGGCCGCCGTCGCCCGCATCGACGCGCAGTTCCGGCAGTTCGTCGAGCACTCCCTCGCCCAGGGCTACAACGGCGTCGTCGTCCCCGGCTTCCTGGAGTATGTGACGTTCGCCCTGGTCGGCGACGGCCACGCGGTCTATCCGGCGGGCGACGACCACATCGCCCGCGCGCAGGCGCTCGTCGAGGCGTTCGGCCCCGTCTTCCGCCACGCCGCCGACCTCGGCATGCGGGTCTACCTGCTCACCGACATGCTGGCCGTGTCACCGCCGCTGGAGCGCTACCTGGAGCGGGAGTTCGGCGGGCTCAAGGTCGCCGACCCGCGCTTCTGGCAGGTGTACCAGCTGGGCCTCACCGAGCTGTTCCAGGCGATGCCCTTCGTCTCCGGCCTCATGGTCCGCATCGGCGAGGGCGGCGACGTCTACCGGCAGCCCGGCTGGGACTACTCGTCGAAGCTCGCCGTCACCGGCGTCGACGCGGTCCGCGCCATGCTGCGCGCCCTGCTCGGCACCGCCGGCGCCGCCGGCAAGGACCTGATCTTCCGCACCTGGACCGTCGGCGTCGGCGCCGTCGGCGACCTGCACACCAACCCGGCCTCCTACGAGGAGGTCCTCGGCGGCATCGACGACCCGCACCTCATCGTCTCCACCAAGTACACGCTCGGCGACTTCTACAGCCACCTGCCCTTCAACGGCACGCTGGAGACCGGCACGCACCGGCGGATCGTGGAGTTCCAGGCGCGGCGCGAGTTCGAGGGCTCCGGCGCCCTGCCCAACGACCTGACCGGCCTGCACCAGCAGGCGCTGCGCCGCTTCCTCGCCGCCAACCCGCACGTCGAGGGCGTCTGGACCTGGACGCAGGACGGCGGCCCGCTGCGCGCCGGACCGATGACGCTCTACCTGCGGACCGGCTTCTGGCAGCTGTACGACCTCAACGCCTACACGCTGGGCCGCCTCGCCCACGACCCCGACGCCCCGGCCGAGCAGCTGACCGCCGACTGGGTCCGCCAGACGTTCTCGTCCGACCCCGCGACCGTCGCCGCCGTCTGCGAGATGCTCGCCCTCTCCCGCGAGGCGGTCACGAAGGGCCTCTACATCGGCGCCTACGCCGACCACTCCGTCCGCGCCCTGGGCCTCGAGCCGCCACCCATGATGTGGATCTTCGAGTGGGACATCGCCACCGGCGACTCGGCCGCCCTCACCAGCATCTACGCCGTGACGGCCGCCTCGGGTGCCGTGGACGCGGCGGTGGCCGAGGGGGAGCGGGCGGTGGAGGTCGCCGCGCGGATGCGCGCCCTGATCACCGCGACCGACCCGGCCACGTGGCGCGATCCGGTGCTGCGGGCGAAGCTGCTCGACACCCTGACCTATGAGGCGGATCTGTTCGGCACGCTCGGCGCGTACCGCACCATGGTCCTGCGCCACGTCCAGTGGCTCGACACCGGCTCCTCCGCCGCCTACGACGCGTGGCGCGCGGCGGAGCGCCGCTACGAGTCGGCCCGCGACGCCCACGTCACCCGCTACGGCGGCGACGTCGACCTGCCCGCCTACAACTTCACCGCCGCCGACCTGGGCGCCACCCGAGCCGACCGCGACCCGCTCATGGCCTGGCTGGCCAGGGCCCTCTTCGTCCTCCTGCTGGCCGCCCTGGTCGCCGGCGCGATCCTCCGCCGCCCGGCCGCCCTGCACGCCCTCTGGACCGGCGCCACCCGCCCGTGGCGCGTCGCCCACCTCGACGCCGCGGTCTCCCGCACCGACCGCTTCCTCGTCCTGGCCGTGCCCGCCGCGGCCCTGATCCTGAGCCGCTTGGTCTACACCTGGTTCGCCGCCCCCGCCCACCTCGTCCTGACGCTCGGCGCGTGGCTGCTGTTCGCCCTCACCGCCCGCCTCCTGCTCGGCCGCCGCGACCCCTTCCACCTGTGGGCCACCATCGGCGGCGTCGCCCTCCTGCGCTCCCTGCTCCTGCTGGCGGCTCTCGCCGTCCGCGGCCCCGGCCACTACTGGCTGGAGTTCTGGACCGCCCCCACGGTCCGGGCGGTCTACATCTGCGTGGCGTTCGCCGCCTTCGGCTGGCTCTTCGTGGCCACCACCCTCGTCCTCCGCGACCGCTACCACCTCCGCCGCCGCCACGTCACCGCCACCCTGCTGCTCGTCGCCGGCACCCCCCTCACCCTGCTCGGCGCCCTCGTGACGACCATCGGCCTGGAGCGCGCCCTCACCTTGTGGAACGACCAGCTCGCCCTCCTCCCGTGGGGCCTGTCCCGCATCCTCGGCATCACCGTCTACCTCGGCATCCCACCCACCCTGCCAGCCGCCGCCACCACCACCGGCGCCCTCCTCACCGCAACCGGCACCGCCCTGCTCCTGCTCCGCCGCCACTCCCCAACCCCCGCGCAGTAACCCCTTCCCACCACCTGCCACCGCTGCCCTGCGCGCTGCCGCTGCCCAGCGTGCTGCTGCTGTTCGGCGTGCTGCTGCTGTTCGGCGTGCTGCTGCCCAGCGTGCTGCCGCTGTTTGGCATGCAGCCGCAGTCCAGCCCGCCGTCACTGCCCAGCCCGCCGTCACTCCCAGCGTGTTGTCGCCGTCCAGCCCGTTCGGCGCATAGCCCGCTACCGCTGTGTGTGGTTACCCCCGCCGCAGCGCAGTCGCCCCGCCCCGTGCCGCCCGCCCCGTGCCGCCCGCCCCGTGGGCCTGTCCCGCATCCTCGGCATCACCGTCTACCTCGGCATCCCACCCACCGTGCCAGCCGCCACCACCACCGGCGCCCTCCTCGCCGCGACTGGCGCCGCCCTGCTCCTGCTCCCGCCGCCGCTCCCCAACCCCCGCGCAGTAGCCCCTTCCCACCGCCCACCCCACTCCGTCCCCCGCCTGTCACCGCTGCCCAACGTCTTGTTGCAATTCGGCGTGCTGTCGAAACCCATTCCGCGCACAGCCCGCTGCTGCTGTGTGCGGTTACCCCCGCCGCAGCGCAGTCTCTCCGCACCGCACCGCACCGTCCCGTCCCGCCCTGTGCCGCCCTGGTCCCACGCAGCCCCCGCCCCCGCGCCGCGCGTGCCTCTGTTCCTCGTCTGCCGTCGCTTACCGACCCCAGCGCAGTGACCCCTCTCGCTGTCGACCGCGTTCTATCTCCCAGCCCGTCGCCGCTGCCCGGGCGTGCCGTCGCAGTTCAGCCCGTTTCAACGCACAGCCCGCGAGCGCTGGCGTGGTTACCCTCGCTGCAGCGCCGCCCCGTCTTCCGCCGCCTTGCGTCGCGCTGCAACCGGGCAGCTCGTCGATTCTGGGTGGGCACCAATCGTTCCGGGTCCGGTGTTCCGGCACCGAGGAGCGGAGGCCGCGCGAGCGGCGCTGAATGGCCGCGTTCCTTGCCATCGGCGCTGGCGACGGTCCGTGGCTGGTCGAGTTGCACGGTGTTGCCGCCGTCGACCGAGTTCTCGGTGTTGCGGCCCTGGTCGGCCGGTTCGCCGACAACGGTGTCATCCGCATCCTCGCGTACCAGCGCAAGCACGACGCCGAACTGACCGCGCCGGCGAAACCCACAGCCTGCAGCCGGGCACATGCGCCTGGTCGACCATGACCAGGCCAACCTGCGCACCCGCCGCGGACGCGCGGTTGTGCTGGTTCGCGTTGCGACTGCTGCGTTCGACGAAGTGGTGGCCGTCGGCGTCGATCCAAGGAGGGATCTGGTCGTGGGGGCGGCCAGATCTGTCCATGGATCAAGGTGGGTCGGCGCGGTCATGGCGTTGGGTGGGTGGGCTTGATCGACAGGTGGTCTGGCTGTGGGGGTGGCGGATCTGCTACTCGATCAACCGTGGGGGGAGGTGGTCAGGGTGGTGAGGACGGTGGGGGCGTCGGGCATGGTGGTGAGGTCGGTGCGGGCGGCTGCGGCGGCTGCGGTGAACGTGGGGTTGGTCAGGAGTTCGGTGAGGCGGTCGGTGATCGCGGCGCCGGTGACCTCGGCGGGGTGGAGGGCCAGGCCGGTGCCTGAGAGCTCGATGGCCTCGGCGTTGGTGAACTGGTCGCCGCCCTGTGGCAGGGCCAGGTGGGGCAGGCCGTGGGCGAGGGAGCCGAGCATGATGCCGGCGCCGGCCTGGGAGACGACGGCGGTGCAGCGGGGGAGGAGCAGGGTGTGCGGTAGGTACGGGGCGAGCACCACGTGCGCAGGCTGGCGGCCGAAGCCGGCGGGGTCGACGTCGGGGCCGACGGTGGCGACCACGTTCACGGGCAGCGCTGACAGGGCGGCGATCGCGGTGTGCAGGACGTTGCGGTTGGCGTGGAAGACGGTGCCGAGGGTGAGGTGGACGGTCTGCTCGTACGGCAGCGAATCGAGGGAAGCGGGCAGCTGTTCGGAGCCGGAGGGGGTGCCGGCGAGGGGGCGCAGCGGGAGCGTGGTGGGCCAGATCCGTTCGGCAGCGGGGTCCGCGGGGCGCAGGGACGGCGGGCACAGTTCGAGGTACGTGGCGGCGCGGTGACCGGCGCTCGTGCCGGGCACGCCGAACTGGTCGGACAGGCCGTCGAGGGCGGGGCCGAACGCGGCCCAGAGCCGGATCGGCGGCATGATGCCGATGCCGTGGACGACGTGGCGGGCGCCGGTCGCGGCGGCGGCGACCGGGCCGGACAGCTCGGTGTCCTCGGAGATCACGAGGTCGGGCTTCCAGTCCAGGGCGCGCGGGACGAGGTCGGCGGCGCGGGCGCGGGCGGTCGAGGCGAAGTACGCGAGCCAGTCCGTCCCGGGGCCGCCGCCGGCCTCGTGGTGTGAGGGGCCGACGGCCCAGGTGGGGACGGTGAGGCGGGCGGCCATGTCGGGGCCGGTCGCGACCACGACGTCGTGGCCGGCGGCGCGGGCGGCGAGGACCAGCGGCAGGACCGGGTTGACGTGGCCGAACATCGGGCACGCGGTGAAGAGGATCCGCATACCCCGCGTCCACGCACCGCCGCCTGGACCGGTTCAACGGACGTGTCGAAAAACCGGGGAGCCGTTCGACGCGTCAGTGAGCGAAGACGCAACCGGAAGGATCCAATCATGCTCGACACCGTCAGCACCGACCGAGTCAGCACCCCCAGCGCCCTGGCGAACGCCGGGATCCTCGCGGCGCCCCTGTTCACCGTCGCGGCGGTCGTGCAGGCGGCCACCCGCGACGGGTACGACATCACCCGCCATCCCGTCAGCATGCTCGCCCTGGGCGACCTCGGCTGGGTGCAGACCACCAGCTTCGTGGTGGTGGGGCTGCTCAGCGTGGCGGCGGCCGCCGGTACAGGAGCCGCGAAAGCCACAAGAGCACTGCACGCGGCCATCGGGGTGGGGCTGCTCATCGCGGCCGTGTTCCGGATGGACGCGAGCGACGGCTTCCCGCTCGGCACCCCCGAGGGTCGCCTGACCACGATGAGCGGCCACATGATCGTGCACAACGCCGGCGCCAGCGTGTCGTTCTTCTCGATGATCGCGCTCTGTTTCGTGCTCGCGGCCGGGTTCCGCCGGACCGGCCAGGTCGGCTGGGCCGTTTCAGGGCGTTTCGCGGGTGTACTGTTCGCGCTCGGCCTCGCGTGGGCGATGACCGGCGGCACCGGCGGAGCACTGACCCTGTTCCTCGGCGTCGCCATCGCCTGGAACTGGATCGCGGCGGTGACCCTCAGGCAGCACCGGCAGGCATAGCGGCGGCGGGGCGGCCGAGCGGCAGCAGACCCGCGAACAGCAGGACCGCCGCGAGCGGGATCAGGTCCAGGCTCACCCCGATCGCCGCGAACGCCGCCACCACCAGCGCCGGGCTCCACCACGGCGCGCGCCGCGCCAGCACCAGCAGCACCAGCAACGCCAGCATCCCGAGCTGGAACAGTGCCGGGCCGACGACCTGCAGCGCGTCCGGCAGCTCGGGGAACGACGCGAAGATGTCCCCGACGATCACCCACAGGAAACAGCCGGCGCCGAAGAGCGCGGCGGCGACCGCCGGCAGGGCGACCCCCCGGTGCCGGCGCAGCGCCCGGTAAGCGTGCACGGTCAGCGCCGCCAGCAGCACGAACGCGATGAAGAAGCAGACGTGCCCGACGTTCCACAGGGCGCCGTCCTTGTCGTGGTGGCCGTCGCGCCCGTCGATGAGCCGGAGGGTGCCGTAGACGAACAGCAGGACGGGGGCGCCGAGGCGTACCAGCAATGGGGTCATACAGGCAGGTTCGCAACGATCGATCCCGAGCGGCATCAGGGCGCGACCCCGGCGGGACCCTGAGAATCCTCTCAGCTCCGGTGCAGCGCCGCCCGGTCGGCGGCGGCGCGGCCGGAGTCCCAGCCCTCGTCGCTGTCCACTCTGGTGCCGCGGCCGCGGACGGTACGCGGGAACACCCGCTCCATCGTCTCGCGCACCTGCGCGTCCCGGGCGGCGAGGACCGGCAGCAGGTCGGAGGCGGTGTCCGGGGGGAGCGCGGCGGACGCGACGGCCTGGCTGAGGCGCTCGCCGATCCGGACGGCGAACCCGACGAGGAACGACTGGCGGAACGTCTTCAGCCGCGCTCGCCCCGCCTTGCCCCCGGGTGGCTCCGCCGCGGACATGGCCCGGTTCGCCTGTACCAGCAGCGACGTGTGCAACAGGTCGACCGCGTCGATGTCGGTGTCGAACCCGAACACGGTCGCGAACCCGAGCTCCGGCGACCACACCGCATGGCAGCGGTTCGCCCCCGCGACGGCGTCGAGCAGGGCGGCCTTCTCGCTCTCGTACGGGTGGTCGACGCCGATCCGCCGGGCGAACGGCACCACGTCCGTCGCGGCGCCGCGGGCGACGAGCAGCGCCTCGTCGATGCTGTGCCGGGCGACGAGCTCCTGCGCCTTCGCCGTGTAGGTCTCCGCCTCCGCCGGGTACGTCGTGGACTCCGCCTTCGCGAGCAGCGCCCGCACCCTGTCCAGCAGCCGCACGTCGACATTGCTCGGTCTCGCGGCCGCCGCCTGTACGGTGCCGGGCGGCGGGACCAGCACCTCAATCGGCGGCAGGGTGCGCAGGATGCCCAGCAGCACCAGCACCGTGTCGAGCACCTCGACCCGGTCGACCCGCCACCGCGCGGCGAGCCCGTCGAGGTAGCGCTCGTCGGCGCCCCACCAGACGGTCGCGCCGAGCGCGTCGGCCTGGGCCCGCCAGCGCGGGTCGACCAGCGCGGGCTTGAACTGCCGCAGGTGCGCCGCGACGGCGTCGGTCACGAGCTGAGTGTGCGCCACGGTGCCGCGCCGCCCCGCGACCCGGTGCAGCTCACCGGGCTGCCAGCCGCGCTCGAACAGCCGCGAGCAGGCGGACCGCACGGCGGCGAAGAGCGCCGGGTCGACGTCGGCGGCGGGCGCGACGGTCAGCGCGTCGAGCCCGCGCTCGTACCCGACGCTGCCGTCGAGCACCGCCTTGATCTGTTCGTCCGCCGTACGCACCGGGCAAGGCTACCCGGCCGTCCCGGGCCGCCTTTCGTTCATCCACCGCGGTGATAGGCTCCCGTCGCTGTTTCGCAAATACCGACAAGCAGGACGCGAGTCGAGAGGGCACCATGACGTCACGGGTCGTAGTCATCGGATCTGGGATCGGTGGCCTCACCGCCGCGATCGCCCTGCACGCTGATGGTCATGAGGTCGAGGTGTACGACCAGGCCGCCACCTTCAGCGCTATCGGCGCGGGCGTGTCGCTCGGCGCCAACGGCACCCGGCTGATGGACGCCCTCGGGCTCGGCCCGGCGCTGCGCGAGGTCGGCTCCGACCTCCAGCGCATCCAGTTCCACGAGTGGCGTACCGGCGAGATCTTCTACGAGCACCCCATGGGCGACTGGTACACCGCCCGCTTCGGCGCCCCGTTCCTCGGCCTGCACCGCGCCGACCTCCAGCAGGTCCTGCTCGACGCGTTCCGCGCCGTCGGCGGCGAGGTCCACCTCGGCAAGCGCTGCGCCACGATCGCCGAGACGCCCGACGACGTCACCATCACCTTCGCCGACGGCACGACCACCACCGCCGACGTCGTCATCGGCGCCGACGGCGTCCGCTCGACCGTCCGCCAGCACGTCGCCGGCCCCGACGAGGCCGTCTTCGCCGGCATGAGCTGCTTCCGCGGCCTCGTCCCGATCGACAAGGTCCCCGGCGGCTCCTCCATGGGCCTCACGTTCTTCCTCGGCCCCACCAGCCACCTCGTCGTCTACCCCGTCCGCCGCGGCGAGCTGATCAACTTCGTGGCCTACACCCGCGACGCGGCCTGGACCGACGAGTCCTGGTCCGCGAAGGGCGACGCGACCCAGGCGGTCGCCGCCTTCGAAGGCTTCAACGACACCGTCCTCACGATGCTCGGCGCCGTCGAGGACACCGGCCGCTGGGCCCTCTTCGACCGTGAGCCGCTGCGCCAGTGGAGCACCGGCCGCGTCACCCTCGTCGGCGACGCCGCCCACCCGATGCTTCCCCACGCCGGCCAGGGCAGCAACCAGGCCGTCGAGGACGTCGCCGTCCTCGCCCATTTCCTGCGCCGCGACCTTCCGGTCAACGAGGCCCTCGCCGCGTACGAGACCCTCCGCAAACCCCGCGCCCGCCAGCTCCAGCTCGGCTCCCGCGGCAACGCCAAGTGCTTCCAGGTCCCCGACGGCCCCGAAGCCCAGGCCCGCAACGAACGCCTCACCAACCTCCCCGAGATGGTCAGCTGGATCCACGCGTACGACGCCCACGCCGACCTCCAGCAATCGGAGAAGGTCCCCACCTGACCCCCACCCCACGCCCTCCTCGTTGAAACCCGTTGCAGCGTAAGGGTTCAGGGCGCGAGGACGTCCACCGATCGCAGATCGCGGTTCGCGTGGTGCACCTCGGCGATGTCGGCCAGGGCGTCGCGGCCCAGCGCCCGGTATGCGCCCACGAGCAGCTCCGTCGCCTCGGCCCGGTGGTCGTCGGCGTCGAACCAGTGCAGCTCGCGGCCCACGACGAGCGCGTACGCGGGCTGGCCGGCCGCCAGCTCGGCGCGAGCCTCGGCGATGATCGACGCCGCTGTCTCCGGGTTGCGGTACAACGTGATGCGCTCGTCCGCGCGGCCCGCACGCGGGTCGCCGGCGTCCGGTGGCAGGGCCGGTCCGATCGTGACGCCGCCGTCCGGGCGGTCGGCCGTCGCCCAGCGGCGCGGACCGTCCTGCGCGAGCGCCTCGGCGTCCGCGTCGGCGAAGGCGTTCAGCGCGTCCTCGGCCGGCTCGAGCGGCTCCGCGCCCTCGTAGTGCGCCGGGTCGTCGCGCTCGCGGTCGCTGCGGACCTTCTGCAGCAGGCCGTACGTCTGGCCGAGCATCGTCACCCAGCCGTTCGTCCAGGTCTCCGCGGTGTCGCGGGCCCAGTTGTACGCGACGAAAGTGGGCAGGTCGGCGGGATCGTCGTACCACAGGCCGTAGTGCAGGCCGTCCGAGTCGCCGCCCATGATCGTGACGAGCTCGGGCGGGTCGCGCCGGTAGCGGTGATCCAGTCGCTCGTCCAGGCCGTCGCGCGCACTCAGGGACAGCCCGCCGTCGGCGAACAGCGCCGCGATGCCCCCTGTGCGCAGGCCGAGTCCTCCCCAAACCGCCGATCGCTCCGCGCCGTCGAGGCTGTGCCAGAAGGCGGCGAAGACCGCGACGTGGCGCGGCAGGCGAAGGTTGTAGACGCGGCGGAAGCGCTCCTCGACGAGCGGGAAGCGCTCGCCCATCAGCGCGAGCGCCGCCCGCTGGTCATCACGCACCCGCAAGTCCTACCAGACCAGTGTCCGAGCCCCTGACCCTGGAGCATGCCGCCGCGCTGCTCAATGCCGCCGAGGGCGCAAGGTGCCAGGCCGGCGAAGCGGTGGACGCAGCCGCGCAGGTGTCCTCCGCCAGATGTCCGGACGAACTTTTTCGCGACCTGATTCGCGATGAGGTGTTGCTGGACGTAGGACAGTTCGGCGGGTCCGTCGGTCTGCCAAAGGCGCCGACGGGTTCGCCAGGCAGCCGAACCACCTCACCCCGGAAGCTGGACCCCGACGACGGCGCGCGGAAGCGCAGATCCTGCCGCGTGCAGCGCCGGCAGTGCGAGGCGAGCCGAAGCATGGGGGTGGGAACCCCCGCTGGGGAGCAGGCGAAGCCTGCGTGGATGACACCACGCGACGAGCGCGAAAACGGCCCCCGCCGTTGAGCAGGGGGGGTGACGCGGTTCTGGACGGCGCTTCCGCAACATACTCCGGACCCGGAGAGGCTTCCCGGTGCGGCACGGCTGCCTCCGGTGCGCAACGGGAGGACTCGGAGCCCCGCCCCGGGCTTCCCGGCCCGCCGCAGTCCAGGGCGCGCAGCCCTGGCCGCCGGAGGCACGCTCCGGGTCGTAGGGCCGGAGGCATGGAGCCGGCGCGCCGCCGACTACCCTTTCGTCAGCTTGCGACGAGCGCGGAAAGGCTCGGGTCGTGGACCTTTGGGAAGTGAAGCGCGACGAGGACCGCGAACAGTGGGACTTCGTCCCGTTCGTCAGCGTGGGTCCGCTGCGGTTCGGCATGAGCATCGACGAGGCGGAAGCGGCGCTCGGCGCCGGGTTGGAGTGGGCGCTGCTCGAAGCATCGGGCCGGCATCCGGGAGCCGGGATCACGGCAGGGTGCCTCCACCTGGTGGCGTACTTCTCCGAGGAGGATGGCCTGCACTGTGTCGCGATCGACGGCTTGATGGGTCCTCAGGTGGCTGTGGACGGTGTGGCGCTGGTCGGTCGCGTGCCTTCCGAGGTTGAGCGGTGGATGCTCGACTATGCGGGGCTGCACGGGGCGACGTTGCGATACTCACCGGGTGCTGACCCGCATCTCGTGGAGCTCGGACTGGTTGGTCGCGTGCAACGAGCGGGCGACGTGGTGCTCAGCCGGCCGGTCTTCCTCGCGAGGCGGGTGCACGACGTTCATCCCCACGTGCCCACTGCGGAATGGTTCGCCTTCTGATGCTGTGAACGCTGAAGCCCAGCGGCTCGCCGGTGTCGGTGACCGCTGGGCTTCTTGGTGTCCGCGGGACCCCGCGCGCAGCCGGGGTCGCCGCGCCGGGAGCGAAGCGGCAAGGCGCGGCGTGCCCCGAGCAGCGCGCGAGCGGCCCGTCAGGGCCGCCTTGAAGACGTACGGAAAGTTCTCATCCGTGCGGACCGCCGACGGTGTCTGACCCCGGTTGATGGTTGACACGGCGGCCTCGGCTGATGCTTGACACCCGGTAGACCCGGTCCTCGTTTCCCCTGTGAATTCAGGCGGGAGGGACCGGGTGGGACTGCGGAGTTGAGCGTTATGGAGCAACGGTTCCATGCGGTGATGGAGTGCCTGGGCGGCACACCCAAGACCGAGGTAGCGGCCCGGTATGGGGTTTCCCGCCAATCTGTGCACGCCTGGCTGGCTCGCTATGCCGCCGGCGGGATTAAAGCGTTGGAGGATCAAAGCCGTTCCCCGCCGCAGCACGACCAACCTGAACCGCACCAAGGCCCACCACCACATCACGGCGTGACGAGAGTGGTCACCGACGCAACCCGGACGACGCTGTCAGCGCACTCTAGCCACCGGACACGATCGTGATCAGCCTGGCCGCTACGTCTTCATAGTCACCAAAGCCACTCGTCGTCTGGAACATGCCGCGGGCTTGGTAGTAGGCGCGCAACGGCTCGGCCCGCTCCTGGTAGAGCGAGTGCCGCAGCATGATCTCTTCCTGTCGCTCGGCCTGCTGTGGGTCGAGCTCCATCCAGCGACGCATGACGAAGCCGTATTCGTCCTCAGTCAGGACCAACTCGATCACCGCGTCGGGCTGATGCCCGCGCCGCGTCAGGCACTCCGCCTGACCAACGGTGGTCGGGTAACCGGACAACACCCAGCCACCGTCCACTCCGGCGAGAGCGTCGGCGATGGCAGTCGCCGTCAATTCCTCAGGGACGAGATTCCCAGCGCGGATGTACTGGTCCATCTGTTCACCTGTCGCCGTCCGGTGCTGCACGTGTCCTCGGAGCAGGTCGCCCGCACTGATGAAGGTCAGTTCGTAAGCTTCGGCCAGGACCTGGGCCGGACTCGACCGGTCGGTTCCCGGCCCACCGACGAGGGCTACCTTCCGCATGCATTGCTCCTAACCGGGTGACCCAGCCCGGGTCGGCCGCACGCCACATCCCATACCATCAGCCGAAGGGCTGCCACCCATTCGATCATGGCCAGGTGTCAAGGATCGTCTGAGGCCGTTTCGTCAAGCTTCAATGTGAGACCAGGCAGATGTCCGGTCTCGGGAGATGCTTGACAGCCGCATCCCACTTGATGCCTGACATGATCCTCAAGACGCCAGGCAACGGCTGTCACGTTAGCCACAGGGCGTGTATCGCGACGGATCGGTGTACGCCGGAGGCTCACGGCAGCCGGCCCAGGCGCTTGATTTCCACCGGCTCGGCGTCGTCGAGATACAGGCCCTTGCCGGACGCTTCTCCATCTCGAGGCGAATCCCCGAAGGCCGACACAACGTTCAGCGCTCCGGTAGGACGCGGAAGCCGGCCCGCGTCCTTCGGCGGGTCGAAGTGAGCGGCCCACGTGACGACGACTTCTGTGGGCGGGATGAAGACCTTGCAGAAGTCACCCGCTTGCAGTTCGGCGGGTGGTGGGTCAAGTCGCCAGAGTTGGTCGAAGTCCGGGTCCTGCGGGTCGCGGGCGAATGCGTTGGTCCCATCCCAGCGGACGGCTGACTCGGGGTCCGGTTCGTGCCACGGCCAGCGTACGTAGACGTAGTGCCGGTCAGCGTCCACCACCTCGGCACGATGCGGTTGGCAGGAGATCAACAGGTGATCGCCCGGTCGGAACTCGGCGGCCTCCACGGCGTGTGCTCCTTGGCTCCCAGTCAACTGAGAGACCTATCCCACACCCGCGGCTCGTTCGGTCGCGAGCGAACACGCTCGGCGGGTATTGGGAGTATGCCGCCAGGCCGATCGGGTGCCACTCACCGTAGCCAGGATGGTTGAGAAACCAAGGTCGACTGTCGTGGAAGTAGATCGAGACGTTGTCCTCGCCGGACAGTCCTTGGAGAACGCCAGGACGTTGTACGCCTTGCTGGGCGTCGTGTCGCCGATGCCCTCGCTGGGCGACATGGGCGCTGTCGGGGTCACCGAGCAGGATCTCAACCTTCGCACTGTCGGGCCTCTTGCAGGTCCAGGTTGTAGGTGATGAAGCGCTGGCACCAGGGCGCCGGACGAGTCGGTGGCTGCCGACATGCTTGCCTGGTCACCAGCCGAGCTGGACCCAGGAAGCTGGACCCCAACGATGGCACGCGGAAGCGTCGGTCCTGCCGCGCGAAGCGCAGGCAGTGCGAGCACAGCGAGCATGGGGGGTGCGGGGTGGGAACCCCCCCCCCCCCCCCCCCCCCCGGCCCCCCCACCC